>JAGFXQ010000268.1 GCA_017861355.1 Bacillota bacterium | reverse complement strand
AACTCCATATTCTTCAGATATTCCCCGTTCATCCAACGAAGCTTCACAATATCAAATACTGCAGGTGCTTTATTGATGTGGGTATAATCGAATTCCTGAATCAATTCGTCTAAGGACATAATCTCCGTATTATTTGACGAGCTCCAACCGAGCAGTGCTACGAAGTTAATGATTGCCTCCGATACAAAACCTTGCTCTAACAAATCCTCATAGGAGGAATGTCCGCTGCGCTTGCTCAACTTCTTATGCTCCTCATTGGTAATCAAGGGAAGATGAACATATACCGGTTCTTCCCAACCAAAGTCCTGATATAATCTGGTGTACTTCGGTGTGGAGGACAGGTACTCATTTCCTCTAACTACATGTGAGATTTTCATCATATGATCATCAATTACATTGGCAAAGTTATAGGTAGGAAATCCGTCTGACTTAATCAGGATCATGTCATCCAGTTCTTCATTATCTACGGTGATATCACCAAAGATAGCGTCATGGAATGTAGTGGAACCCTCGGATGGATTATTCTGACGAATAACATAAGGAATACCCGATGCCAGGTTCGCTGCGATCTCCTCCTTGGTTAAGTGGAGACAGTGCTTATCATACTTGATAATCTCCTTAACCTCCTTGGACTCCTCTTCCTCATCTTCACCATTGCCTACTGCTGTCTTCAGTGTTGCTAGGCGCTCCTTGGTACAGAAGCAATAATAAGCGGCGCCTTTCTCAACTAACTGCTTCGCATATTCAAGATAGATACCGCTTGCCTGTCGCTCACTCTGTACGTAAGGACCATACCCACCATCCTTGTCCGGTCCTTCATCATGGATTAAGCCGGTTCCTAAAATGGTGCGATAAATGATATCTACCGCGCCTTCCACAAGACGTTCCTGGTCTGTATCTTCAATTCGTAAGATGAAGGTCCCGCCTTCATGCTTTGCGATTAAATATTCATATAAAGCAGTTCTTAAATTACCTACATGCATTCTGCCTGTCGGGCTAGGCGCAAATCTGGTTCTGATTGTGCTCATTTCTATCTTCCTCTCATCCATTATAAATTCCTTATTATTTTAATCCGTTCATCATACTTTCATAATAACTGTTAATATCGAAGGTACCATTCATAATCTGCGGGTAATACATACTATAGAACGCAGCAAATACTATGATAACAAAGATCATGACGATTCCGGCAAAGATCAAGGTTACCCTTGCCCAATTTTTCTTGGTTGCCGGTGTTTTGTTGCTGAAAGCCCAGAATATTAATATAGCAATGATCCCAATCCATCCAAGGTAGGGGATGAATAGTAGTACCGCCAATAAGGAATAGGTTCCCAGCCAGCTTAGAAAGCTGATAGGTCTCTCCGGGTTCCCCATCTGTCCTGTTCCTAACATTGGATTGGCTATATTCAACGGAGCAGGCTCTTGCTGTACAATTGGTCTAGTATAAAACGGCTGTCCTGCCTCAGGCTTCACTGCCTGTGCCTGTTCTCGGAAGGAAGCTCCGCAATATTCACAAAAATTCGCTGTTTCATTTTGAATTTGTCTTCCACAGGTATTACATTTCATTGGTTTTCACCTCTTTTTGCATTGTTTTTCTATTATACCACATTTATCTTAAAAATCAATTATTGAATAAAGAGTGCTACAATCATAAAAAAATCAGGTGCCACAGATGTACATACATCTCGGCACCTGACAACTTTATAGTTCTAGCCTTCTGTCTTCATTGCTTCTATTGCACTGATCTTGGTGGCACGTCTTGCCGGAAAATACCCGGATACCAGACCGACTGCAACCGAGATTGCCAGAGCCGCTAGCGGCAGATAGATCGGAATAATCGAAAACTTCGTGTTTGCCATATCATACATATAATTACCTGACATCAGGGCACCGAATACCGGTGCACCGAATTTGTTGATTCCCCAGGATGAAATATATCCAAGAATGATACCCATGATGCCTCCGAACAAACCGATAATTGCAGCCTCCAACAGGAATAGCTTACGGATATCGGTAACGATGCATCCCAGTACCTTCATGATACCAATTTCCTTGGTACGCTCATAGATGGACATAACCATCGTATTGGCAATACTGATTGCAGAGACTACCATCGCAACAGCTCCCAAAGCACCAAGTACCATCTGGAGCGTCTTGGATGCCTCTTGTAGCGGTTTCAGATATTGCATCATACTGAAGGATTGAAAGCCCATCTGTTCGATGGCATCCTGAACTGCAATTACATTATCAATATTATCAACATTTAGTTTAATCTGCTGATATTCTTCTATGGTTCGCAGTGCTTTCTTCCGGTCCTCCAGAGAAAGTGTATTGCAATACTTACGATAAATCTCTTTGAAATATTTAATATCCATATAGGTATTCCAGTCAAACTCGCCGTTGGTCTTCTCCATCTTAGCAATATTCTTCATGGGCAGACTGAATTCCTTCTTCTTGGCTGCGACCGGAAAATCCTGAAACTTTAAAACCACTTTATCCTTCTGCATATCGACCTGGACCGGATTGTACCCACGGGAATTCGGGTCATAGAATTCATTTGGTGTATCCGATCCAAAGACGATTGGTGTACTATCTTCAAAGCTCGGATAATTACCATAAACCAGAGACGGGAAGTCAAAGGCCTCAAAGGTATCCATCTCCATTGCCGTGATATTAACCCAAGATGTATATTTTCCGCTATACACCGCAGCACTCTTCTGGATAACCGGAGATACCGCTTTGACATGTTCAATCAGGCGTATCTGCTTAACCAGATTATCATCCAGCTTTTGTTCCTTCGAATCGAGCCATTTGCCCTCGTCATCGATAATATCTGCATAGGTATTTACCGTTATGGTAGTGAGTCCGCCCTGCTGCATAACCTGAGATTCAAAGTTATTCTCCATACCATAACCGATGGATCTCATGATTATAATAGATAAGGAACCAATGACAACACCTAATACGGTAAGTACTGTTCTTGCTTTTCTACGGGATAGATTTCTCAGCCCCATTTTAAACAAATCACTAATCCTCATACAACTCAATTCCTTTTTTGATTTTTCTCTTTGCTAAGAGAACTCCAATGACAACACTGATTGTAAGAACTACAGTTGATATCCCAATCACAAAAGGCCAGGAAGATAATAACGGGTCCTTCACTGCACCCATAGGGTCCACCATGGTACCCTCACCGGTTACCATTCCGTCAACTGCGGTACCATCACCGCCTATCGTATTGACTGCAACCTCCGACTTCGCTAATAACATTCCATTGCTTGAAAATATATCCATATAAATCCTCCATCCTCCTCAAAACCTATCCTGGTTAGTTTTCTATCTGATCTTGTTTGCGAAGCTTTGCTTTATATAAAGTAATAAGAACCTTCCTTGTGACAGGTATAAATACAGCGACAATCACAAGCTGTAAGATAACAAACAGCCACATCGGCAGGATAGCAGCTTTTGCTACCGGCATTTCCGGATTAAATACACCGATATCTCCACCGTCTGTCATACCGGGATCAATTGTAACAGCAGGCATTACCTCCGCGGTAAAATCCTTGGTAAATTCGATCTTATCTCCATTACTGTCTTCAAAGGAAACATGGAGTACACCGCTTGCCGTTCCTTCTATATTCGGTATTACATCAAACTCCGCTAAGGAGGAGCTACCCTCGGCAACATTACCCAGGAAATACATATCTCCATCTGCTTTTGTAAAATCTCCTTCAACCGTAGCGATAACATTATTCAATGGAGATCTACCCATATTATAGAACTCGAAGGATAGTGTTGCCGCACTTCCTGCAACCACACTGCCATTCCAGGAGTATACATTGACATAATCTACAACCGGTCTTGAATTCTCCACTGCCTGAAGATTCAATTCCTCTGTTCTCTTCTCACCCACTTCACCGGTCTCTGGATTGGGCTGCATACCATCATATTCATATTCAATCGTAAGCTTTAAAGGATAAGCCTTAGTACTTGCATCGGATTTTACCTTAAGCTCTACCGACTGCTGCACTGTCTCTCCAGGGCCGATTTTATTGATAAAGAAGCTGTTGCTTCCCTGTGTAACCGAGAATATATTATCTGCCTGTGTGATGGTCACGGTAATGTTCTTGGCAGAGATCGAGGAATGTGTATTATAGATATCAAAGGTAAAATTAAAAGTAGAGCCTGCACGTAATTCCTCGGAATCCGCAACATATTTACTGATAATCAGTTTCGGTTTGCTGTTTTTGCCCAAATCATTCTGAACGTCGCGAATCGGTATGATAACCGGATCGATGGAGGAGTTACCGGCATAGCTATATTTAACTGATAGATTATTCAATCCATCCGGAATGGTGCCGGATACCTTCAACGGTATCGTAATCTTCTTCGTCTTGCCAGCCGCTATCTTATCAACTAAGATATAGGGTTCGGAGCTTGTAGGAATAAAGGTACTTCCATCCAGTCCCGGAAGTGATATCTTAATCTCGGTAATATCGGATTGACTCTTATTCTGCAGGTCAAAGGATACCTGCATATTGTCACCGGCGATTGGTTGTGCCGGAGACTGACTTACATTATTTATAACCAGACCAGAGCCCGCAGAGCTGCTTCCGCCGATGATCTCCGGATAGATAGAAACGGTTGATGTATAATCATTGCCATTTGTATCCTTATAAGTCAGAACCAGATTCACCTTCTTGTTACCACCGGTTGCTTGGCTGGACACCGTCAACGGAACTTTTGCTTCGATCTTACCATCCGCTTTAATATCGCCGACATAAATATTGTCGGTGAAATAATTCTTATAAAAACTATCGGAGCCTGTGGTAGCATCATCTACTTTGATTGAGATACTCTCCGCCTTCACTTCACCATAATTTTTAAGTATTGCTTTAACCATAATATCCGCACCCGGCTTAAGATCTCCGGTATAGGATACACTATCGATCATTAACTCAGGAGCCTTTTCATTCTTCTTTACATCCACAAAAAGCTGATGTGTATCCGAACCTTTGGTACCATCCGAATCCTTATAATCAATAATC
>JAGFXQ010000267.1 GCA_017861355.1 Bacillota bacterium | reverse complement strand
AATATTAATGTCAGAAGTGTCACAAATATTTAAAGGGGGTCAAAATTTTGAGGATGAAAAATCGTGTAATCAAAAAGCAGAATTTTATAGGAGGACTTTTCGTCTCACCTCCGATGATACTGTTTCTTGTTTTTACCTTATTGCCAATGATTATGGCGATTGCGTTGAGCTTCACAGATTATGATATTTTAAATCCTCCTCGTTTTATTGGGTTTGATAATTTTCTGAAGATAGTGAAGGATGATTTCTTTTGGATCTCCTTAAGAAATACTTGTTATTATACGGTACTGTATGTACCGACCGGCTTGATGCTATCTCTGGGGGCTGCATTGTTCCTGAATTCGGATAAGAAAATGGTGGGGTTATTTCGTACCTTATTCTATCTTCCGGTGCTTTCTTCCAGTGTAGCAACCGCAACCTTATGGTTTTGGATCCTGAACCCGCAGCTTGGTCTGCTGAACGGGATCTTAGGTATCTTCCATATTAATGGACCGGCATGGCTCTACGACTCAAAGCTGGCTATGATCGCGATTGTAATGATGAGCTTATGGGCAGGCTTCGGCGGTAATATGATGATCTTCCTGTCCGGATTAAAGGGGATCCCGACACTTTATTATGAAGCAGCCAAAGTAGAAGGAGCTAACCGGTGGCAGATGTTTCGCATGATCACCATGCCGTCGCTTACCAAGACGACCTTCTTGGTATCTACCATGCTGATTATTGGCACCTTGCAGGTATTTGATCAGGCATTCATTCTGACCAAAGGGGGGCCGGGTAATGCAACCATCACCTTGGTTTACTACATATATAATAACGGTTTCAACAATTTGAATATGGGTTATGCGTCCAGTATTTCTCTGATACTATTTTTCATTATTTTATTTATGACAATAATCAATCAGAAAATAAATAAGGCTGAGATATAGGAGGTAGGAGAATGAAGAGAAAAGTACTTAATGTTTTGTGGTACGTGGGTGCCGTAATGATTGCGATGGTTACCGTATTTCCGTTCTTATGGATGATCGCAACTTCACTGAAGCCGGAAGGTGAGATTTACTCGAATTCACTCTCGCTGATGTCCGATCACTTTTCACTGAATAACTATAAGAAAGTATTCGATACGATCCCTTTCTTAAGATATTTTATCAATTCCCTGATCCTTGCAGTCGCAGGAGTGATCACCAATATATTCTTTGGTGCATTGGCGGGCTATTCCTTCGCCAAACTAAAATTCAAGGGAAGAAAGATTTCCTTCGCCATGCTGTTGTCCTCGATGATGATCCCGGGTATCGTAACGATGATCCCTCAATTCCTGGTACTGAAGTATTTCCCTTTTGTTGGGGGCAACGATATCTTTGGACAGGGCGGTTCCGGCTTCATCAATCACTATTCGGCAATTATTCTTCCGGGTGCAGTAGGCGCATTCGCAGTATTCTTTATGAAACAGTTTTTTGAAACACTGCCGGATGATCTGGCAGAGGCGGCCAGAGTGGACGGCTGCAACGAGTTCCGTATCTTCTGGCAGATCTATCTTCCACTGATCAAACCGGCGGCAATCACGCTTGGAATTATGACCTTCCAGTCGGGATGGAATTCCTTCATGTGGCCGATGATTGTACTGAATTCGAAGCAAATGATGACAATTCAGGTCGGCTTGTCCGTATTCCAGTATCAGTATAATACGAGTTATGGTCCGCTTATGGCAGGAACCGTCATTGCGACTCTGCCAACCATTCTGATCTTTATATTTGCTCAGAAATACTATGTAAGGGGTATTGCCTTAACCGGCAATAAATAATAAATCATTCATGTGTCATAACTAACTCCCTGAGTCTGACACATGGCATATTAAAGGAGGAAAAGGTATGAAAAAGATGGTAACAACGATGTACAAAAAAATGATAGCAATGGCTCTTGTCATGTTGATTGTGGTAAGTGCATTTGCCGGATGTTCCAAAGATACCGGTAAGACAGAAGATGGTACAAAGACTGGATCTGAAAATGCAGGTAGCACAGAGGATCAAAGTGGAGCACCGACGGAAGTAACCATGTGGGGCTCCTGGGGTGGAGATCAGGTAGGACAGCTGGAAAGCCAGTTGAAAACATACAATGAATCTCAGACGAAGTATCACATAACCTATGCAGTTCAGGATAGCATGGAAGAGAAGCTTCTGACGGCAATCGTAAGTAACGAAGCTCCCGATGTCGTTCTTTGGGATCGTTTTAACACCGGTGTTTATGCTCCGAAGGGCGCTCTTGCACCGTTAGATGAGTTGGTAAAAGCAGACAGCATAGACTTAACAAAGTTCTATGAGCCGGCAGTAGATGAGCTTACTTATGATGGTAAATTATACGGAATTCCGTTGACCGTAGATTCCAGAGTTCTTTTCTACAACAAGGCGATGTTTGCGGAAGCTGGAATTGATCCGGCAACCATTACTGATTGGGAAAGCTTAAGACAGGCAGCAATCAAATTAACAAAGAGAGATGGAGACAAACTGGTTCAGGCAGGCTTCTCCTTAAAGGATGTTGGTTTATTTAATAACTGGATCCAGCAGGCAGGCGGAAAGATGATTGATAACTCTGCAAGTCCCGCAGTTACCGCTTTCAATACACAGGCAGGTCTTGATGTATTAGCATACTGGAATCAGTTATTGAATGAAGATAAAGTTTATGATTTAGGCTTTGAGGATGCTTTTGGCGGTGACGGCTTTAAGGCTGGTAAAGTAGCAATTACCTTTAACGGACCTTGGACACTGCAGAGCTACAAAGATGCAGGGATTGATTTCGGCGTAATCGGACAACCGGCAGGACCCAGCGGTGCAAAATCTGCTATGATGGGCGGCTTTGGCTTAATTGTTCCGAACAAGGCTAAGAATCAGGAAGGCGCATGGGATTTCATCAAGTGGTGGACAACACAGCCTGCAAACGGTGTAGAATTTGCTAAGATCAGCGGTAACCTTCCGGCAAATAAGGATGCTGCAAGCGATCCTTACTTTATGAATGATGAAATTCTGAAGGTATTCTCCGAGACCATGTTATATGCAAGCATCCGTTCTAAGGTTCCGGGTTATTCTGATGTAGAAGGCTTAGCATTAATTCCTCAGCTTCAGAAATATGTGGCTGGTGAGATCAGCGCACAGGATGCACTTAGTGCAGCTCAGTCCCAGGGCGATCAGATACTCGCAGACGCAGCAAAATAATTAAAGAGATTTTATGAAGAGGATGTAATAAATTCGGACAGGATTAGTACGAATACCAAGATTAATATAGGTATAGTAAACATTGCTGAAGGGTTTATTGCATCCTTATTCATGACATTATAGTTAGGTATGCGAAACAAAGATATTACTATAAATGTGTACACATTGGTCAATATTATTATGTTTCGTAATAACACTATACATTATAGTTGTAACAAGGAGAGAAGAGGATGAAGCGAATTGAGGAAATCTGCAATCAGGTGCAGGAGAGTTTGATCGAGAATTTTTGGAGTGATGCAGAAGGCACCTTTGTCAATCATTTTCCGGTTCGAGAATCCGAGAATTGGATTTATTGGTGGCATGCACATTCTCTGGATTGCCTGATCGATGCCTATTTAAGGTCCAAGGATCCAAAATATTTGGCAAGAATTGAAAAAGAGTATCAGGGTACCTTTACTCGCAATGGTAATACATTTCTCCATAATTGGTATGACGATATGGAGTGGATGGCATTGGCGCAGCTAAGGTTATGGGATGCTACCCAGGAAGATACCTATAAAGAACAGGTTCATATTATCTGGGAGGATATCAAAACAGCCTGGAATGATCATATGGGCGGTGGTTTGGCCTGGAAGAAGGATCAGCTGGACTACAAGAATACCCCGGCCAATGCACCGGCTGCTATATTGGCCTTCCGTTTGTATCAGAGATTTGCAAATGAGGATGATCTGGTATGGGGAAAACGAATCCTGGATTGGAATCTGGCGAATCTGACCGATCCGGTAACAGGCTTTGTACTGGACGGAATAAACCGTCTGGGAGATAAGCAAATCGATTACGAGTGGAAATTCACCTATAATCAGGGTGTAATGATTGGAGCACTGGTAGAGTTATATAAAATTGAACATTCACAGGAGTGCTTGGTCAAGGCAGAACAAATTGCGAAAATAACAAAGGAATTACTGGTTGATACGAACCATGGAATTATCCCTTATGAGGGAGAAGATGATTGTGGTTTGTTCAAAGGAATTCTGGTCCGCTACCTTTATGATCTGATGGAAGTCCACCCCCAGCTTACGGAGATTCGAGAAATGATTCTTCAGAACGCGCAGTGCGTGATAGAGAAAGGGATCAACGAACATGGATTAATCGGAGGTAATTGGGAGGTAAGGGAGATGGCTGAAGTAGATCTGGCACAGCATCTAAGCGGAATTATGTTACTTGAGACAGCAGCAAAACTCCTTATCATATAGTACAAAATCTGCAGGAGACATTATAAATGAATGAGAATAGAAATTCCAAGGACAAAAGCGGGCGAAGAATAATATTCACCGCCGCTGTTGCACTGATCGCAGTGGTTGCGATCGGTCTGATCTGGTTTATTACAGACAAAAGGAACACAGTTGGAAAGGAAGAGAACATGGCAAAAGAAACAGAGGCTTTGACAACACAAGCGAATGATGAAATAACTGCAAAGCCGGTACAGGATAAGATTACGACCGATATGGCGAAAAGCGCTGTGGATACTTTCCTGAACAGCTTTTATGTAAAGGATGAGAAGGGCGGTTACATAGTAGGAGAAGATTTTTGGCAGCAGGCTGAAATCTTTGAGGTTGTCATTGATGCTTATGAGCAGACACAGGATGAGAAATATTTAGCGGTAATTGAAGATATGTATCAGGGCTTTATCAGCAATCATGGAGAAGACTGGTCCTATAATGAATTTAATGACGATATTATGTGGATGACAATCGCCTGTGCCCGGGTTTATGCAATTACGGGCGATGAGAAATACCTTCAGCAGTCAGAGAAGCATTTCAACCTTGTTTTTGACCGGGCATGGAGTGAGGACCTTGGCGGTGGATTG
>JAGFXQ010000062.1 GCA_017861355.1 Bacillota bacterium | reverse complement strand
TCACCGGCAGTTTGATCAATTATTTTTACATCAACTACTAAGCCAGGTACATCAGGATTTGCTACTGTCACCTTGGGTGTTCCTAAACTCTCATCAACAATAACCAGACATGGTTGATTTACGGTTATGGTAGCACCGGTACGATATACTAAGCTGCCGGCATTGTAAAAGATCATCTGTGTCTGTTTTAAACCTTCATTTCTTACCGCCTGCAAGCTTGTTGTATTAGACAAAATTTGAACCGGGATATTATTGGAGTATGCTTCCACTTCGGTTGAAGTCTTTCCCGGAACAACAATATACTCATACGATGCATTATTTGAATTAATACCATGATTAAAATAAAGCGAAAATGCCTGCTTTGTTTGCGCTGGTTGGTTTAACCAATTTGCTGTCTGATCCATATTCGAGACACTGACATTAGAGTTATCAGGAAACACATATCCGATCTGATCATTATAAGCCCATTTAGGATCTGTATATATTACCGGAGCTGTACCCTTTGGAACCAGAGTTCCGTCAACGGATGCATTGTCCTTTGCAATTCCCTGATTAATTGTGGTATGAACCTCAACAGGACGCGTTGATGATATTCCTGAACCTAAAGCCACCATTTCGTTATCAAAGTAAAAATATCCTTTGCGTGCTACCGTACTATCCATATCCTGAGTAAATACCGATGCACCATACATGCCATCGGATACTCCGCCTACAAAGCTCGAATTTGCATTAAATCTGCATTCCAAAGAGTATGGCATCTTTTCATAAGGAGCAGTTGTACCTGGATAATGCGACCAATCAAAAGCTGGAGCCAGATCCGTATACTCATGTCCATTTACAAAGATTGCTGTCGTACCTGCTGCATTCCAATATATTTCGTTACCTACAGACGGGCGGAAAGTAGAACGGTATTCTCCACCATTAATGCGGCTTGAACTCATTTTAGTCATAATTCCGAAATTGTCACGCATATGGGAGCTAAAATCCGACCGCCAGAAATGTTTGTTCCCAACTAGCCCGTTCGTTGCAGATGTGCCCTTTATGTTATCAACCACCATTTGGTATTTGGCTCTGCGTTCCGGGTCAGTATCATATTGTGCCATCACCATCATCCCGGGAAGAATATCGGCTGCATAGCTACCGACTCCTTCAATCGTATTATACCTTCGATATCCAAGGTACAGGAGCCCAAACTCTCCTCTGATCATCCATCTGGTTCCATCCAGTATGTAAAATTCTAATCCCTTTAAGCCTTCTTCGGAAAAGGCAAAATTAGTTCCGCTGGTATACCCGACCCAAGTTGCGACCATGTTAAACTGAGCCATTCCATACCCTTCACTATATAACTTTGCACCATGACAGTAAAAGCTTGAATCTGCCTGAACCGCTTCGGTCGCTGTTCCTGTCTCATCAACAGCGAGTGTTTTCGCCAGGGTTGAAATTCCATTTGTTATCTCAGGATAATTATTGCGTACCAGCATTTTATATAAATAATCTTGGGTTCTCCAAACACCATTTGCACCAACGGTATCCAGACGGCCCCGATTGTAATTAACACATATATCCAGACTCTCTTTACTTATGATTCCTTCCATAAATATACCTGTCACACCCATACACATGGCTTGCCCGATTTCATTTTCCCACCAGTTTGTGGAGGAAGGCTTAACACTGTCCCAATAAGTTAATGCTCTTTCTATCGCATCCTTTATGACAGGATTTTGATATGCTTCATTCCCTTGCTGATTGTATCCCATTGCCATTGCTGTTATACGATATAATGCATAATATGGACTCCACAAAGTACCATTTGCACTATTGGTACGATCAGCATAATTTACATCCGACCAGCTGCCGTTTGGCTGAATAGAATTTGCATACTCCATTGACTTTGATATATACCCAAAAATGTCAGATCCACTGACTACTCGGTAAGAATCGCTACCTAAAAATTTTTCTTTGATCCTATCCTTGATTATCTGCAAACTCTCCTCATCCGACAGAGCTGCTGTTGATACTTCAGATGCTGCAGATGCTGTAGATACGGGTGCGAACGTTGTTGTTGACAATGTTGTAAATATTATTGCAAGAGCCAATAAAAACGCAATCACCTTTTTAAGAGGTTTGAAAACCCCTCTTCTCCTTTTCATTCTTTTCCCCATAATTCTCCTCCTTATAAATAATTGCTACAAGATTTTACTTTAATCCTAATGAAGTCATAATGTCATCTAGTCGGATCTCTGCATAACACATGTGAGTATCAGCTGTGCCGGACCACGCTTCTTAGCAAGTAAAAATTCTCCACCTCCTTGTTATAAGCCTAATGCAAATGCAGCCTTTGCTCAGGATATGATTTTTCCATATCCTTCAAACGGATAATCTATAGTGATACGGCCCACCTCCGTATCCCCAATTCCGCTATATAAATCTGCTTTACCGTCTTCTCTCATTACGATCCCTGAGGTAAATGCACAGTCAATCAAGTCGGAACGTTTGGCAGGCCCTTCCGGATAGCAGTTTCTTGTTCCTATAATCTTCAAATCCAAAGCCAAGTGCTCTTCGATATCATACACAAAGGATATATTCCTATATACCAGAATATCATGGCCGCTATCATCCGTCTTTTTATAGCTCATATGTCCAATTACACCTATCTTGCCACTATCAAGAAGGTAGCACTGATTACAACCTCCCCATTCATCTTTTTCAAATAATTCGTCAATTTTTATTGCATTATTAATGATTTCTGCATTTAACTCACTAATATCATTAATAATTGTAAAGCCAATAATTGACTCACTGCCATGCAGTGCTCTGATTTCTTCACTCCTTGGTCTGGAGAATACACCGATCCTCTTATCACTCAATTCTACAAGACGGATGTCTTTCATATAATCCGGTCCGGTAGTAAAGTAAACTAAATCATGAATGTCTTTTCCTTTATAAAAATATCCATAATAGGTGTCTATCATTCCTTGGCGCTTCCTTACATGGGTTCCGCCAAGAACCAGCTCCTCATTGATAATTGATATATAAGGATCTTCCAATTGGTAGATCATATCACCTTGTACTAGGGTCCATTCATCCTTATCGGTTTCTTCAAATAGTCTCACCCAAGATCTTGCCCAATCTTCTCGCTTCTCAACTCTTCCATAGATATATCGCTTGCCATTCCACCAAAACGGTACAGAGGAGTTATAGACATCAAATCCATCTACACCAAGGAACTTTAATTTTTTACTTTCATATACCCTTTTTTCTTTTGTAAATAATTCTCTTTGCTCTGCCAATCTCACAGTAAACCTCCCAAATTATATGATACTCATTTTCACTTTTTAATTTTGTTTCCTGTTTTGTTTCCTATGTTAGTTAACATTATTTATATGTTTATTATATACGCGTAACAAATAGATGTCAATATATTCTATTATGAATTATAGCTCGTAATATTCCTGAAATACAATCAACAAGGTTCGTTATGAAGATTTATCGTTAGCTAACAAAGTATTAATATTGTATTTTCGTCAACTAACTTGTATAATATAAATATAATTGAATTTAGTATGAAAATAGGGAGAGAAAGCATCTTGAAAAACAATAAAATATCTATGCAGACAATAGCAGACTACTTGAATATTTCAAAAGTCACTGTTTATAAAGCTCTTAACAATCAACAGTATGTAAGTGAGGAATTGCGCAAGAAGATTATCCAGACAGCAAAAGATTTAGGATATCTAAAAATCGCAAACAAAAATCAATCCCTAAGCAATAATCTTGCATTTATTGTTCCGAAACGTTATTTTCTTGAAAGCGATAGCTTCTATACCTCAATATTTTATTATTTAAATAAAGCTTGTCATAACGATGGTCTCGTATTGACTCTATATATAATAAACAATGAAGATGAAAGCAATTGCACCATACCGAATATATCAAGCTTAAAAGAATGTGACGGGATATTTATTGCCGGAGAAATGAAGCATAAATATATCTGCAGCATTGGAGAACTTGGTTTACCAATCCTACTGATTGATTTCAATAAACCTGATTTAAACTATGATTGTGTAATAGCAGATAACTTCTTAAACGGATGTATCGCGACAAAATACCTGATCGAAAAAGGCCATACCGATATCGGCTTTGTCGGTATTCCAAGTCAAACTTCCAACATATCGGATCGTTTCTTCGGATATCAAAAGGCTCTGGCTTCCTATAACCTAAATTACAATCCCTCCTGGCAACTAGCGAATAACAATCTTACAACAGGTATATATAGCCTTGACACTTCATTACCTGAGGTATTACCTTCCGCTTTTGTTTGTCATTGTGACAGATCTGCTTACTTTCTAATTCAGAGGCTTAATATGGAGAATATCAAAGTTCCTGAAGATATATCCATTATCAGTTTTGATAATACGGATCTTGCTGAAAACTCAACCCCTAAGCTAACCACCATCGACATCAATACAAAGATAATTGCAGAGAAATCATATGCACAACTTCGTTATCGTATTGAAAACAGTGACATTGTGCAGCAACGCATTTATATTCCTTGTAGAATAGTAGAAAGAGATTCGGTACGTATAAAATAATGTATATCTTTAACAAAAAAAATGAGTCCACACCAGAGTGTGAACTCATTCTAATGCGTCATTTATGACGCTATTTACAGGGGCAGTAGGATTTTGAACACCGCCTCGTACCGAGGCGTTCTACCCTAGCCGCAAACACTGATAGAAAGGGCATTCCCGCATGCCGGATCCTATGGTGCGATCAGTAGTGTAAGCAGTAGTATGTAACGTTATTTTATGAAGAGAATTGTATTATATAATGCTTTTTTATAAAACTACCCATCTTTACAGAATTTCTTTATCGTTTTGATATCCGTTCGGATAATTACTTTGCCATCTCCAGGCATCCTCACACATCTCGTCCAGGTCTCTTTGTGCTGACCAATGCAATTCTTTCCTTGCAAGGGAAGGTTCTGCATAACAGGCGGCAATGTCCCCTACTCTACGAGGTTTGATTACATAGGGAATGTCCTTCCTACAAGCCTTTGAAAACGCCTTGATTAGATCAAATACACTGTAACCTTTCCCTGTCCCAAGGTTATAAACAACGATTCCGGGGTTATGTTGAATATGTTCGATTGCCTTTACATGACCGATGGACAGATCCACTACATGAATATAATCACGAACCCCGCTTCCATCCGGTGTATCATAGTCATCTCCGAACACTCCCAGAATATCCAGTTTTCCGACGGCTACCTGAGTGATATATGGTGCAATATTATTGGGTATTCCTTTTGGATCCTCTCCGATTAATCCGGTCTTATGAGCACCTATGGGATTAAAATACCGAAGCATTACTATATTCCAGCGACGATCCGACTGATACAGATCGCGAAATATTTCCTCCAACATCAGCTTTGTCCTACCATAAGGGTTCGTTGCAGATAGTGGGAAATCCTCTCTGATGGGAACTGTTGCAGGATTGCCATATACCGTCGCTGAGGAGCTGAACACAATGTTATAAACCCCGAATTCCATCATTACCTCACAAAGAATCAGAGTACCCGTGATATTGTTATAGTAGTATTCCAGCGGCTTTGATACGGACTCACCGACCGCTTTCAGACCTGCAAAATGAATGACTGCATCAATTTTTTCCTTCCGGAAAACCTCAGTCAATTCCGCCTTATTTACCAAATCCACTTTATAAAATTTTAGTTCCTTACCAGTTATTTTTTTGACTCGATGAAGTACTTCCTCCTTGGAATTACAGAGATTATCCACCACCACAACATCATAACCGGTATTCAATAACTCAACACAAGTATGGCTGCCAATATAACCGGCACCACCCGTCACTAAAATCGTCATAAGACCTCCTATTACCATCCATACTTCATGTATTTCTTGACAATGGAATTCATCTGACTCCATTTATGTTCCATATCCTCTACCAACTTAAGCTGTGTCCTACAGCGATCCAGATTGTGCTTTTCCCTGTGGATTCTAAAGTAAATATCCCCCTGCAAATAATCCGTCAGAAATCTCATTCCACATTCCAGGGTAAGAATCTTGGCACCCACCGGGAGCATTTCCATTTCTTTTCCTGTCAGGCTCCCCTGGCAACCCTCAAGATATCCCTTTGTAAACAGCTCAAACAATTCTATATCCAGTGAAACCTTCGAAAGATCTATTTCATCCTCACTCGCTGTATTCGCGCCAAATCGGATGGAATCGCCAAAATCGTTGATGGACAGACCGGGCATTACAGTATCTAAATCAATTACACAAATACCCCTGCCAGTTGCATTATCAATCATTATGTTATTTAATTTCGTATCATTGTGGGTCACTCTTAGGGGTAATTCGCCGCTTTTCAAAAGCTCCGTACTTACCTTCATATCCTGCTCATGGGAACAAATAAAATCAATTTCTTGCTCAACTTCCTTCCTGCGCCCCTTCACATCCCCTGACACTGCTGCCAAAAATGCTTTATATCGGGCGGGTGTATTATGAAAGTCTTTGATTGTTTCGTGAAGCCGATCCGTATGGTATCCCGCCAGCAGATACTGAAACCGTCCAAAGGCAACTGCACTTTGATAGAAATCTTCCGGATTTTTCACCTGTTCATAACAAGTGGCGTCTTCAATAAAACGATAAGCCCGCCAATAAGATCCTATACTGTCCTGAAAGAACGGCTTGCCAACCTTCGTATTGATAACATTCATCGTTTCTCGTTCCGTGTCTCCACCATAGTCGGCAATTTTACTTCGTAGATACTCCGTGACTCCACAGATATTCTCCATCAAAATTTCCGGATTTTTAAACACCTCATGATTCATTCTCTGAAGAATATACCTTATCATCTTAGTTCCATTTTGGTAGGTAACTAGGAACGTATCGTTAATATGACCGTTTCCATATCGTTCATGCTTCAAATAGTTACCTCTAAACTCCATGGCATCAATCGCTTCACATATTCTTGCGCATTGCTCTTCTCTGGTCATTCGTTTCCTCCTGTAATCATATCCAAAGGTACTCCGGGTATATCCCGGTGGCTTTGAATTGCTTGATTGAGTTAACAACAACTTCCTTATCTTCCTTATAAGTCACACCAAACCATTTATCCTTTGAGGAAAGCACCGTTACAACTACTTTCTTCTCCTCTAGTAGTTCACCAACCACGGTAGGAAGAAAGTATTCACTCTTTAATGGATTTTCCTTAACCTCGTGCTCCAGAAAATCCATGAAACGATATTCCAATTCCTTTAATATACTTTGGGTAAAGCCCCACATATTCATAGAAACCGTAGAAACGGGCGGTATGGATACCCAGGTTGCTCCCCCATCCTCCGTATACACTGCTTCCTTTCCTCTCTTTTCAATATGGGTTCTTTCCTGAATCCCTTTCAAAGTTCCATCTTCAGAGACAATGCAAACACCTCTGGAGACATGTCCATGCTCCGTTAATGTATTATCCAGCCGATATCCTACCATACTGAATTGATAGCTGTCCTTCTCTCCTTTTGATACCAGGGATTCATAAATGGTACGAAAAGCATCTTTTCCATAGTAATCATCCGAATTAATCACTGCGAATGGACCATCAATTTTATCACTACAGCACAATATAGCATGACCTGTTCCCCAGGGCTTCACCCTGCCTTCCGGTATTTGAAATCCCTCAGGCAGATATGATAGCTCCTGGAACACATATTCAACATGAATGTATTTACCGATACGATCTCCGATTCTCTCTTTAAATTCATCCTCTAGCTCCTGCTTAATAATAAAGATGACCTTCTTAAATCCTGCCTGAATGGCGTCATAGATAGAATAATCAATAATCAAATTACCCTGCTCATCAATTGGATCAATTTGCTTTAATCCCCCGTATCTGCTTCCCATTCCTGCTGCCATTATTACTAAGATCGGTTCCTTCATTGATAATCATCCTTTCTGCTTTCTAAAATTTTGCAACTACTGCCTCTCTCCAGTAAGGATACCTATAATCCTGTCAGAGATTCTACTCCTATATATAAGACCAATATTTTTCGATCTCCTGATTGATTTTATTTCTTAAGCTGATATAGAAGGAGCTGTTCAGAGGATATTTCTGAAAGGTAATACGATACCCAGCCTCCTGTTCAATAATACCCATTACATAATCCTTATTCGTCAAGGACTCCAGTAATTTCAAAGCTCTGAGATCTGTCATTGCTTCATATAATACCATCAGTCGCAGGGATTCCTCCGGTTTGAGATCCTTGCCGGGATAGACAACAAAAGCATCACCGGAGGGAAAGCTATCCCCGGCATCCGTAACTTCATACGGATTGATATGCTCGGTCGAGAACTGGGTGTTATAGAAATTAAAAGCCCAGTGCAAAAAGCCTGTCAAATTAAATAGGTAGATCTGTATTCCATATACTCTTGCTCTTGAGGATTTCATCGACATAAAGCAGTTGGAAACCGTCAGCTTTTGATCACAGCAATAATAGCCCCACAGCTTTGGAACCTGCTTATCCAGAAAGGGGTCTATTGCATCAATTGCACAGATCGGCTGCTGCGTCAGCCCCATTTCATAAAACTGCACATTCGACATAGCATCGATAATCTGAAAGCCTTCCAGATATGGCTTTACCAGCGAGACAGCATGCCGATAGGTTTCAAGATGTTTCAAATGCGGTTCATCTGAAATATGAAAATATGTAATTTGGTCAACAAACAATAATTTCAGTTGCTCCGTCAATTGAGGAAGATAGCAGGACAGAAACGTTTTATACTCTGGTCCGTCAGAGGGAGTATCCCAGCCAAAAATTCTTTGATACACTCCATCGATGGTAGCCATTATTTTAGGTGCTGACTTTGCTCCCCATTGTGTGAACAGATGTGACATTTCAAGATATTTTATTCCTTTGACAATGCATATCTGAATAAATCTCTTTAGTTTTGTAAAATCAAATTCATAATTCCCATTATTTACCCGCACATCGACTAGTTGAAGCGTGGTTCGTTCACCACCGACAGCGGTATCCAGCGGTGGTGTAAATTGCGGTACCAATATCATATTGATATCTCTTTTGGCAGCTGTTTCAATAAAATTCTCTATAATCTGAAAATGTTCCTCAGAAAAAACCGGAACATCATAATAATCAGCGAGACAATCCGCGTGAAACCATCTAGTATTTTTAATGTGAAGAGGCGGCAGCTCTCTTCCTATCATATTCAACTCTGTAGAAATCCGACTTGATTCTCTCCCGTCCTCATTATTGAATTCTATAGTTATCGGATAATGACCGGACTGTATTTCCCTGGTAGTCTCTATATCCACCCACAAGCTGCGCCATTGGCCTGCCACTAATTTCATTTGGTTATTCTTACGAATTCTTAAAATATCCGGGTACATTCCCGGTGTTGATCGTAAATAGCCGTTATCCGTTTCTTTATAGCACGGGAAAGAAGAAGGTACTAAAATCACCTCACGCAGCTTTATGTAACTGGAAATCGGCGAACTAACCTTTATCTGAATGTATTTGTTTTCCTTTCCGTCATAAAAACATGCAACCTGAAAGGATATTGTTTCTCCCTGCAAAGCGGATAATACCACAGGATCCCGGTCTTTCTCCGGGCCTGCTTCCGGGAATATCTTCTCAAGCGAACTTACTAATTCCAATTGTATCAGATCCATTATGCTCCTCCGTATCAATTAACCCTTAACTGCACCACCGGTTATTCCGCTCATAATCTTCTCGGATAAGAGAATATAGAGGATGAACGTCGGAATAAATACAATAACGACAGCAGCAAACAATCCTGACCAATCACCGGAAGTCCTCATTCCGTCAACAATCGCCTGTAAACCTAAAGACAAGGTTCTTCTTCTTTCTGTGTTTACAAATACCAAAGCCCACATATACTCATTCCATATGGATATAAAATTAAATATAGTTACGGTAATTAAACCCGGCTGAGCCAGTGGAAACACTGCTCGCCAAAAAGCTTTCATATGGGAACAACCGTCAATTAGAGCTGCTTCTTGTATGCTTTGGGGAATTGTGGAAAAGAAGCCCAAAAGATAGAAGATTGTGAAAGGGGCACTGGTACAAATATAAATCAGCACAATTGCTAACGGTGTTTTATTCAGATTCAGTTTACTGATGATCATGAACATCGGAATCATCAGCATAATTCCCGGAATACCCATGGTACTTATGTAGGCACTGCGAATTATGTTCCTTCCTTTGAAAGCATAATTCGCTAAAACATAAGATGCGGGTGCAATCAATACGATGACACCGGCACAGGCTAAACCGGTATATATAAGGCTATTCATAAAATATTTTGCAATATTATACAGCTTAATTACTCTTATATAATTATCAAGATGAAATCCTGAAGCCAATACCTTGTCGGAGAAGATCTCTTTCGATGTACTGAGGGATGCGCAGAATACCCAACCGATTGCAACGACGGTAAAAATCACCCATAAAACCAGGATTACCCTGCCTATTCTATGTAATAGTTTTAATTCTTCCAGCTTTTTTCTCAATGCTTTCATAGCGCACCTCCTTAATATTCGTACTTTTCTTTACCAAAGATTTTGTATACCACCGCGTAAACAATTAAAATGCACAGGGTCAGCATAACACCGATTGCCGTTGCCTGGCCTACCTCCAATGATCCGGAGCCCACAGCATGAGCAGAACCGAAAGCCAGTGTATACATATAGCTTGCCGGAACGATTGTTCCTACATTTAGTGGATTCGCATTGAATACTCTTGACCAGGTAAAGAAGTTAATCGCACTTCCTGCCCAGAAGATCAGGCAGGTTTTTGTTGTTTCCTTTAGCAGCGGCAATGTTATTTTCCAAAATTGCTTCAGCTTATTGGCTCCCTCCAGGGATGCACATTCGTAATAATCTTTCGGTATCTGTTCCATTGCTGCCATATAAATAATCATGTAATAACCGACGGAGCCGAAACAAAAAGCTATTAACATTGCCCAGAAGCTATACTCTGGATTCGTCCATGGTATACCAGCTAATCCCTTCAGGTTCAATGCAGTAAATATTTTTTTCAATAACCCAAAATTACTGCTGAAAATATATTGTGTCCACATAACTACGAGAGCAATGGGAGTGATAATATTGGGCAAATAGATAATGGACTTTAAAAAATTTCTTCCTCTAAACTTATCCTGCATAATTACCGCAAAAAACAACGCAATGGTAAATACTGCGATTCCACCGATGACAAGAATCTTAAAGACGTTTAAAAAGGATGTTAAGTAGATGGATTTTTTTATTAATTCAATATAATTGTCAAATCCAACAAAGTTCCATTTGCTGGCGGCACTGGACAAAGCACCTGTTTTAAAAAAGGACATATATACCGTACGAACTGTTGGATAAAGATAGAAAATCAGATATACAATAACAACAGGAAGTACAAAAGCAATAATCATTCTCCGTTCGCCCTTTTTCACACAAAATTCCTCCCTTACTGATTTATATAATTGTTTGTAATAGCCTTACCGCGAATTGCTTCTTATTATTTCATGGCAGTGTTTCCACTGCCATGAAATAGGGGAATTTAATAATTCTGAAGCTGCGAAACAGATACTGCATTCAAAATACTTAATCAATCACTACACTATTTGATTAAGCCCTTAATTGCTGTTAATGCTTCGTCTGCTGTCTGGTCTCCTGCCATTACTTTTGTAAGTTCTGAAAGAACTACAGACATACCGAAATCAGTTTCCATTCCTGCACCCCAGTCCACATTGCTTGTGAGGGATTCTACAATTACCTTTTGATCAGAAACAGATGCCGGCCAATCGGTTGAATTGGTGCAGGGAACCAAACCATTATCCGTGAATTTCTGCTGAGTCTCGTTTGAGATGAAATATCTTAATAATTCAAACACTGCCTCTTTATTTTGAGTTTTAGCATTAACCATAAATGACTGTCCACCAATATTATTTTCAGTGATTGGTACACTGCTGCCTGTAACGGTAGGAATTGCAAATTCACCCCATTGGAAGTTTTCATCTACCATATTCGCTATTTCGGACGGGAACCACGAACCATTGATTGTCATAGTTGCATTTCCAAGTGCAAATTCCGTCTGACCTGCAGGATAAATATTGGTATCAATATTGTCAGAGAAATAACCCTTCTTCGCATAGTCCTCCATTGTTGTCAGCATCTGCTTCACCATCGGATCGTCCCATTTGCTCTTACTGTCAACGGTTCCTTGAGCTAAAGCAGCACAGGCCTCGGAACCGATTGCTCTTTGCATATAGAAGGAATAAATCAGATCACGATATGCATCATCAACTGTGAAGGGTTTTAACCCTGCGGCAACTAATTTGGCACATACTGCATCAAATTCATCCCATGTTTTAGGAACCGCATCGATACCTGCCTGTGCAAACTGTGCTTTATTATAGAAAAAGCTAACGACATAAGGGGAATATGGAAGAGAATGAAAGCCGGTTAACCCTGCTTTCTGACTCATTGTTTCATCTAAGCTAACCAAACCGCCAAGTAAAGAACTCTTCACCGTATCCGTACCCTGAAGAGATTTTGAATTATAGAGTTCTGTTAGGTCTAAAAGCTTGGATGCATCTGCATTATATATATTATTGGGATCGGTATCAAAGATATCGATATGTTCACCGGACTCCAGTGCAGGCAGGATTACATCTCTTATGGTTCTGCCTGTCCATTCTACGGTAACCTTACAGTTCGGATTTGCTTTTTCAAAGCTCTCGATAGCACTTTTTAAAATATTCGCCTGAGGCTCGGTTTCCTGCCACATAGACCAATAAACAATTTCCCCGCTAAGTGAACTTGTCTCCTCCGGTTCTGCTGTCACTGACGTGTCTGAAGTTTCCTCAGTCTTACTGTCTTTGCTGTCTGTTTCCTGGCTTTTCTCGTCAGATTTCTTTGCACATGCAGCCAAATTTGCAACAATCAGCAGGAATACTAGAATTAGACCCAAAACTCTTTTTTTCATATTACTTTCCTCCTATTGATATGAATGTGAT
>JAGFXQ010000061.1 GCA_017861355.1 Bacillota bacterium | reverse complement strand
AATATTGGAACGATGCGTATTTATCGCGACAAACGCGGTGGTAATGCGGTGATGATCATTGAATGTGATCAAGAGGTTCCTATGGAAGTGATTGAATTATTACGTAAAGCAGAAGGTGTAAGGAAGGTAACCTACCTTAGTATGGAGGAGAAGAATGAGTTTTAGATCTCTGGAAGAGATAATTTTACAATGCGATAAACAGCAGAAGCCGTTCTGGGAGATCATCCTTGAAGAGGATATGGAAGAAAGAATGGTTACTGCGACGGAGTCTATAGAGAAGATGGAGCAACTTTATCTGGCAATGAAGCATGCGGATGAAGTCTATGATGAGAGACTAAAGTCAGCCAGCAATCTGGTAGGCGGCGACGGAGCAAGAATGAATCAGGCGATGGTTGAGAATAAGACACTGAGCGGACCATTTATCAGTGAAGTTATCGCAAAGGCTTTAAAAATGGGTGAATCCAATGCCTGTATGAAGAAGATTGTAGCGGCTCCTACGGCAGGTTCCTGTGGTGTGATTCCTGCTGTTTTATTGAGTTATGAAGAAAAATACCAAGCATCCAGACAACGGATGATCGAAGCCTTATATGTTGCGTCCGGTATAGGTGAAGTAATCGCAGCACGAGCATTCCTGGCAGGAGCAGCCGGGGGCTGTCAGGCTGAAATTGGTTCGGCCAGTGCTATGGCAGCCGGTGCATTGACCTATCTGAATGGCGGTAATCAGGAGAATATCGCTCATGCGGCAGCAATGTCGCTGAAAAATCTACTGGGTTTGGTTTGTGACACAGTGGGTGGCTTAGTTGAGGTTCCCTGTGTCAAACGCAATGTGGTTGGAGCAGTGAATGCCATTGCCAGTGCAGATATGGCAGTTGCCGGGATTCGCAGTCAGATACCTCCGGATGAGGTAATTGATGCAATGAGAGATATTGGTGAAGTGTTACCAAGATCTTTGCGTGAGACAGGAGAAGGCGGATTAGCTGCAACTCCGACCGGACAAGAGATTATGAATCGTTTAATAAAGCAATAATTAGTTGATTTCTTTCAGTATATAAATATTCTATAATATTTCCAATACTTCAAAGGATAAAATGATACAGGAAAGGTACCGACGATGGATTTATCGATCATATTGATGCCTGTAATAACCTTAATAACGGGGCAGTTAACCGTACTGGATTTGGCGAAATTCCGGTTTCATACAAGAAAACTAATAGCCATTCTGATAATTGAATTGATTACACAGGTGGCTGTTTGTGCTACAATTTTACTGGCTTTCGGATATGATGCTTATGTGATATCGTTTTTCTTCTGTATGGAACTCCCGGCGATATTAACCTTCCTATATGTATCAAGGAGGCGAGATTTTCGCGATTTTTTTACTGTCCTGATAACGGTGTTTATCAGCTTCGCATTTTCCATTCCATCCATGTGGTTATCCCAGTTAATGAAAGGTGGGTATCTGTGGTATAACTTAATTCGAATTATTATTTTTTCGTTCTTATTTTTCCTCCTTCATAAATTTATCCGAGCACGGTATATTCAAATTCAGGATGAACTCGACAAAGGTTGGGGGATTTTTTGCATCCTTCCTCTCATCGCGTGCCTTGTTATGTACTCCCAATATTTAATCTATGGCCGAAGTGGTGACTTTTCCGATATCTTTGCGAATTGCGTCGTTATTATTACAATGATGGGAACTGTCTTTATGGTATTTAACTATGTTCTTGCCCAACTTCATGAGAAGTATATGCTACAGGAACAAAGAAGGATTCTGGATATGCAGAATAAAGCACAGCGGGATCAATTTGAGCAGCAGAGAGAATCCGCAGAGAGATCCAATCGGCGTTGGCATGACCTTCGCCATGGTATACAGCAATTAATTGATCTTCTGGAAGAAGGGAAGGTTGAACTGGCAATTTGCTATCTGAAAGAACAAAGGGGAGAGGATCAAGTTCCCAAAGTCATCTATTGTATGCATCCGGTTGTTAACAGTATGCTTTGTTTATGGGCAGAAAGAGCGAAGAAGGCCGGAATTGAGGTTGAGATCAGTACGGACATACCGGAGAATCTCATGATAGAGCCAATGGAACTATCCGCTTTGTTTGCTAATGCAATTGAAAATGCTTATGAAGCTTGTCTTCGTCTTCCGGTTCAGACACCAAAGTTTATCAGGATTAAGACGCAATATAATGCCGGTAGACTTGCAATAGGAATTACGAATTCGTGTCTGCCGGATATTCCATTTGATAAGGATATGCCGATTTCGGAGAAGAAAGGCGGAGGTATCGGTACCAGAAGTATCGCTTATACCATAGGACGGTATGCAGGAACAAAATTCTTTGAAGCAAAGGATGGTGTATTCACCGCCAGATTTGTATTGAATATATAATCATATGTGAAGGAGTCTTTGTATGATCGGATGAAAGTCGGATATACAGAGGCTCCTTTTGCATGACCAAATATGCCAAAATATTACCAATTATGCTAAGCTGATTGTTTTTATATTTACTAAAGTATTAAAATAATTACGGATAGAAATTATTGCACCTATCATAGACAGAAAGGTAAATGTCGGGATGAACTTTGAAGAATTATATCAGATGGCAATTCGAACCTCTCATAATCTTGTAGAAGATGTCCGGTTTAGCAGAGAATTACATATGGTGCAGGCCCTATCCTGTGCAGATAACATCTGCCGGTATATGGAGCATTATACAAATATATTTACTTCGCTTAATCTAGTTCAAAATAAATATCCCTATCTGTATTCCCACCCGGTGAATGTAGCCTTTCTATCGTATGAGATTGGTAAATGGATTCGTCTTACCCCCACAGAATTATACGATTTGGTATGCTCTGCTTTCTTGCATGACATAGGAAAAGCTAAAATACGAGATAGTCTGCTGAACAAGAAGGAGAAGCTAAACGGTAAGGAAGTGGAGATCATGAGGACACATTCCATCATCGGCTACCGGTTGCTTGAGCACATGGAGGAACTTAATCCACAAATACTGCTTGGAATATTACACCATCATGAGAGAATTGACGGCAGTGGCTATCCCTTAGGGCTGAAGGGAGATAGAATCAGCTTGTATGGTCGTATTATTGCAGTAGCTGATATATTTGATGCAGTTACGGCTACTAAGTCATATCAGACAAAAAGTTCACCCTTTAAAGCAGTGGAGGAGATCGCTGATTCGAGCTTTCATATACTTGATCCTTATATTGGTCAGATGTTTGTAAACAAATCGATTAATTTTTTCTATAAATGTGAGGTCAAATTGAGTAACGAACAGGTAGGAGAAATCATATATATCAATCAGGAAGAGAAGACAAAACCAATCATTCGTTGCGAGAATGAATATCATAACTTATCAAAGGAACGTAACTTGGAAATTGTAGACGTTTTATAACCAATCGGATAAAAACCGGTTGGTTTTTTTTTCTTTTTAAAGTACAATAGAAGTAGAGAAGATGGCTATTACTTTGACAAAGGGTGTGCATACGAATGATTAATTTAGCGATTTGCGACGATGATGTACGAGAATTGGATAAGACGGTTGAGCTATGCCATAGCTATGCGTTACAGCATAAAGATATGGATATTCGGATTGACCGGTTTTCCTCCGGGACAGCTTTACTGGAGCAGATGACCGAGGGTCAGAATAACTATGATGTTATGCTTTTGGATATCTATATGCCTGACATGACCGGTATTGAACTGGCAAAGTACCTAAGAGCAAGAGCGGATAACTGTCAGATCATCTTCCTGACAACCTCACTGGGTCATGCAATTGAAGCCTTCACCCTTCATGCTACACATTATCTTGTGAAGCCTTACACTAGGGAACAACTGGGTGATGCGTTGGATAAGGCTGTATCTGCAGTTGATAAGATTAAGAAAGCAAATATCCTAATAAAAAACTCAAACGGGATACAGAGAATCAATCTTTCTGACATTATTTATAGTGAGACGGAAAAGCATCTTCAGAATATTCATCTGGGAGATGGAACCTGCCTGCAGGTTCGAATCACTTCGAGTGAATTATATGATATGCTTTGCATGGATAAGCGCTTCTACAAATGTGGCAGTACCTATATCTTGAATCTGGATAAGATTAAAGAAATCACAGCAAAACATATTTTGTTTTCAAATCACGAAGAGCTGCCAATGCAGCGAAGGCAATATAAAGAACTCGTCGAGCTTTATACAAGATATTTATTAGATAGATTATAGAACAAGGTCTTTGCAGTACGTTATACTCCTGCAAAGACTTTTTTTGGGTTCACGATAATAGAAAGTCGACAAAACATGCTTTCTATTGTAGCACAATTATGTCGTTAAAATGACCAATCATGCCAATAGTCTTGCCTTTTCAAAGGTGAGAGTTATATTTATTATAGTGAATAGGATGAAGTAGCATGAGATCATGCTTTAGAAAAGGGGAAAGAGGATGGCGTTTTCTAATATTGACAGAAGTCATGAAGTGGAGATGAAAACTGGGATACTTCAGATAAAATCTACGGATTATTGTCGTTATTATGAGAAACATCCGTATACGTTATTGCAACGTAAAGAATGTTGGACCTGTATCTACAGTGAGTTTGGTATCAGTACCGGTAATCCATCCGATTCAGGTGTCTGCGAATATTCCAGATATCGAAAAAGTAAAGTTGTTTGTTAGGATAAAAGAGGTAAGGAGCAGAAGGTATGATCACATTATCAATTCCATCAAGGGCGGATGAGCTGAACAGAGTACTGGATTTTATCAATATGGGACTTGAGGTTTTTGAATGTTCTGTAAAGATCTGGAAGGAAATATCAGAGACGGTGGAGTCCATTTTCTTAAGTGTTGCAACCTATGCTTATCCATATGGTGAAGGTATCGTGAAGATTAGTCTGAATTATATTGAGAATCAGCAGGCAATAGAAATATTATTTTATGATGAAGGAATACCTTATAATCCCTTGGAGAATATATGTATACCAATATATAGTCATTCTGGATACCAGCCTGAGAGCAGCGGCGGTGTATCCTTATTAACGAATTGTTCAGAGAAGACCTGTTATGTATATCTGAATGAGAAGAATATAACTACGGTAAAAAAATATCTTGTATAAACTCATATGTAGACTGTTCCTAGATATTATGCTTCAATATGGTGCATAATTCTATGATAATACAGATGTAAGGTTTCCTCCGGCTGTCAGCACCGGAGGAGCCCTTATTAAGGAAGGTATAATATTTGGATGGAGGAGAAACCGATGGAGAATGTAATCAAAATGAATGGATTAAAAGAAATCAAAGAATGGGATGATATGATTGAAGCATCCGATCGAAAGTCTATTTTGGATGATCGGTCTGAGATTGCATTTATGGTGGAAGAAATAGAGGCATTTATTCCGGGCTGTTGATTTACAAGGAAATAATCAAATTGACAAATGAATAGATTAAACAGCAATTACTGTTTTGTATAACCGCAGATCAGAAGGTTAACATCCGATCTGCGGTTTTTTATTGTTTCGTAATTACGTAACGGCGTGTTCTCCTAGTATATAGGCCTAGCAGTGCCAATATATTATAATAACTCAGGATTCTTATGGTGGGATTATGAAACAGAAAAATGGTATGGATCAAGCAAAAACTCAGGGACAGGCGCAATACGATGTCTCACAGGAGCAACCAGAGAAAATAAGCTATGCTTCCTTGTTTATTAAGGTCGGAATTGTAGTGTTGAGTATCATTATGATGATAGGCTTAGGCATGAAGATAATTCCGAAAGCAGTGACTGTTACCAATCTTAGTACCAAGAATGATCTCCCGATTTATAGCGTGAACTGTGAGGAAGCAAAAGTAGCTCTTAGCTTTGATGCAGCCTGGACCAATGAAGATACAAAAAAGATACTGGAAATCTTGGATAAGCATAAGGTGAAAGTGACCTTCTTCATGACCGGAGAATGGGTAAGTAAATACCCGGAAGAGGTAAAAGCAATCGCAGCTGCAGGACACGATCTGGGAAACCATAGTGAGAACCATAAACAGATGACTCAAATGTCAAAGGATGAATGCAAGAACGAGATCATGTCGGCACACAACAGGGTAAAGGAATTGACCGGATTGGATATGAAATTATTCCGTGCTCCTTACGGAGATTACAATAATACCTTGGTTGGAACGGCCAGAGATTGTGGCTATTATACAATCCAATGGAATGTGGATTCTTATGACTGGAAAGACTACGGTGTGGACAGTATTCTTAAGAGAACTCTAGAGAATAAAAAGCTTGGAAACGGTTCTATTCTGTTACTACATGACGGTGCAAAATATACAGCGGAGGCTCTGGAGCAAATTATTACCGGACTTCAGGAAAAGGGCTATGAGATCGTACCGGTCTCACAGCTGATTTATACCGGAGATTATAAGGTGGATCAGATGGGAAGACAGTTAGAGAAATAAAAAATGTATGAAATTGTATGGAAATATATAGTGTATTTAAGATGATTTAAGTACTTAATGATTTGGGTGAGAAGCCTGTTCTGTCTTTTGGAGAATTGTGTATAAAAAGAACCTACAGCCTGTTGATTTATTCAGGAAAAAACGGTTTTTATACACGAAGAGTCAAAAGACGGGAGGAGGTATCTCACCCTCTTTTTATGCCGTATCATTATAATCGTCATGCCTTTCTGATAAAAGCCCAAAGGTTTTGGGTGTAGTTCTACTTTACAATCTGGATAGTAAAGTAGTGTAAGATTTTATAACATTTTACATAAATTATTGATATTTTCATATCGGCATAGATAACATATAATCATTTTGTAAAGGTGCTGTACCGATACATAGAAAATGATTTGCGCGAATCATAGTTTCTGTAAAAGTGTATGAAATAGAGGAAAGCAGGAGGATTAAGATGAAAAAGAATATAAAAAAGACGTTTGCGTTAGGGTTAGCCATAGTAATGTGTATCGGCTTGGTTGGGTGTGGAAATAAACCATCCAGCTCATCTAGTTCGACAGATTCAACAAAGGTACCAAGTGCAGCTGCTACGGACGAGGGTTCAAAGGCAGAAAAGGTTTCTATTACAATAGCAACTAACTGGGGAGAGGGAGACTCTAAGTATGATTATTTCTATCCGGCATTTCAGAAATTCCAGGAAGAGAATGCTGATACCATGGATCTCAAACTAGTGACCTACAGTACAGAGGACTATAAGACGAAGATTAAAGTACAAACAGCATCAGGCGATTTACCCGATGTATTTACCTATTGGGGCGGCTCTATGATTAATGATATGAAAGATGCGGGGCTATTACTGGAGGCAGATCAGTATTTTAGTGACAGTAAGGCAGTGAAACGTGATGACTTTAATCCTTCCTCCTTTGACTATTATACAGCAGCGGATGGTAAGACCTATGGAGTTCCGATTGAGTCCACTAGAGGGGTATTCTTGGCAAATAAAGATATCTTTGCTCAATACGGTTTGGAATACCCTACTACTTATGAAGAGTTAAAAGCGGTATCCAAAGTATTTAATGACAACGGTATCATTCCATTAGCTATGGCAAGCAGTGGCGGTACACCATCCGAATTCTTTTTCAGTGAATTATATAACCAATATGCAGGAGCTGAAGATGAATTAAAGAATTTAACATCTTCTAGAGAATTTGCTACTGATAATGCTATAAAAGTAGCAACAAATATACAGGATATGATTGATAACAAGATGTTCCCAGAGGATACGGTAGCGAATGGTGGGTGGGCTGCATGCCTACAGTTATATACGGATAAAAAAGCGGCCATGACTTACACCTATCCTTGGATGTTTGAATCTATTCCGGATGACATTCAAAATTCCAGTGAAGTTGTTGCAATTCCAATGTTACCAGATGCAACTGTTGATCCAGCTACCATGATGACAGGTTTCACCGTTTATGGATTTGAGATTAATAAAAAATCTTATGAAGATACAGCAAAACACGATGCAATGGTTAAAGTATGTGATTTTCTTGCATCAAATGAATTATCCACAGAATTAACAAAGAGTGGAATGATTCCTGCCAAAAATATCGAGGTGGACTTATCTACCCAGAAAGTTATTTATCAGAAAATGATGGCATTTAGTGAGGGGAAGAAATTGATACAAGTTCACTTTACAACGATGCCAGATGCGGATGCGATAACTATGATGGATTCAAGCCTTGATGAATTATTTATTAAAGCTCTCACACCGCAGGAATTTGTAAATAAGGTTCAATCAGTACTTGATAAAAATAATTAAGGGCAAAAACAATAATATTCTAATAGAAAAGGCTGTCTTAAGATTATAATTTGAGACAGCCTTATCTTAAGAAAGGATAAGTACAATGAAAAGAAAAATATCTAGGTTAGGGTTGTCTATTCTGTTTTTGGCCCCAGTTATTTTTGTCTATTCCATCTTTATATTCCTGCCAATGCTTTCATCATTATATTATAGCTTTACAGAATGGAATGGAGTTACAGATACAGCATTTGTCGGATTAAAAAACTATAAATCATTACTTGCTGATAGTGATTATTGGGTAGTGTTCTTTAATACGATAAAATTAGTAATAATCACACTTGTTGTACAAATTCCGATGGGACTAATTATAGCTTTTCTATTATATAGTAAGACGAGAGGTATGAAAATTTTTCGTACCATTTACTTTCTTCCGGTTGTCATCGCACCGGTTGCCATCGCTTTGATGTTTTCTCTGTTTTATAACAGTGAGATCGGCATTTTCAATATTATCTTAGAAGCGGTGGGATTAGATATGCTTAAGAAGAACTGGCTATCAGATACACATACCCTGCTCTATGCAGTTATGGCACCCCAAGTGTGGCAATATATCGGATTGTATGTCACTATTTTTCTTGGAGCACTACAATCAATTCCGGAAGAACTAATGGAGAGTGCTCAGATTGACGGAGCAAATAAGTATAAGACGTTCTTACATATTATACTTCCGCAGATATCGAGTTTTACCTCCATTTGTACTGTTTTATGTATCACGGGTTCGCTAAAGGCCTTTGATCATTCGTGGATTATGACAGGCGGTGGACCAGGGGTACGTTCTGCATATTTAGGGGTTTATATGTATAAGACTGCCTTTGTCAATTCTGATTTTGGTATGGGTAGTACGATTACGATTACGATTATTACAGTCTCATTAATCATTACAGGGATACTTAACATGATAACAACAATGAAAAGTAATAATTAAGGAGAAAACTATGAGAAGATTTGTTAAAAAGACATTTGTAGAAAAAATCAATTTAATTGTAAAATATTTATTCTTGATTATTGTAGCTATTGTTTCCCTATATCCTTTTATATGGGTAGTCACCTCCTCATTAAAAAATAACAATGAAATATATAGAAATTCTTTTGGTCTACCTAAGGTTGCACTATGGGATAACTATGTCGAAGCCTGGAAAGGTGCACATGTAGGAACAAGCTTTTTTAACAGCTTGTTCGTCTGTCTGGCAACGATTACTATTCTAATTATAGTTACAGCCATGGGAAGTTATATACTGACAAGAGTATACAAAAATGCTTTTTTATCCACTTATTTGTCCTTGGGAATTATGATTCCGATTCATGCTCTGTTAATACCATCCGTTTTACTATTTAAATTTTTGCATTTACAGGATAATCTGGTTAGCTTAGTCATAGTTTATGTGGCCACGAATATATCCTTTAGTATGTTCATTATGAAGGGCTTTCTGGAGGGAATTCCAAAGGAACTGGATGAAGCAGCTACGATTGACGGCAGTAATCTGGTAGGCATCTTCTTTAAAATAATATTTCCAATTGCAAAACCAGGAATTGCAACGGTTGCTACCTTAGCTTTTTTGAATTGTTGGAATGATTTACTCTTGGGACTGGTTTTAATATCAGATCCGGCAAAGAAGACTCTGTCCATGAGTATCTCAGCATTAAAGGGATCTTATGTAACACAATATGGATTGTTGTGTGCAGGTTTTATCATATCGATTATACCGGTAGTTATAATGTATTTACTATTACAGAAACAAGTGGTTCAAGGTATGACAGCAGGTGCAGTGAAAGGATAAATGGGAGGTTTATATGATTAGATTCACAGAGAGCGGAATAGAAATAGGTGGTGTCGAAAAGCCTCTCTATAGTGGTTCGATACATTATTGGAGAGTTCAAAGAGAAGATTGGAACAAAATATTGGAGGAGATATTGGGTATGGGATTTGAAATCATTGAAACCTACATACCTTGGTCCGTCCATGAATATAAAGAAGGAAAATACGATTTTGGTGAGATAGATAGAAACAAGGATCTTGACGGATTTTTAAGCCTATGTGAAGAAAAAGGACTGTCAGTGATTGTCAGACCGGGTCCCCATATTAATGCAGAGATGACTTTATTTGGTTATCCGGAATGGATTCTTCATGATGAAGCAATTCAAGCCAAAAATCCATGGGGGACTACGGTTGTTTATCCATATGTAACGAAACAGTTTCCTATTCCATCCTATGCAAGTGAAAAGCTATATGAAAAGACAGAGCAGTATTTTAATAAATTAACTCCGATATTAAGAAAGCATACGAAAGAAAATGGTTGCATTGTAGCAATACAAGCAGATAATGAGACCTGCAATTTCTTTCGTGATAAGCCGTATATTATGGATTATTCAATTGCTTCAATTAAGATGTATCATCAAATGCTACATGAAAAATACGAGACGATAGAAAACTTAAACTACATATATAATACAAAATATCTGGTTTTTGATAGTGTGAATGCTCCTTCCGGATTTAAAGGGGAGATAAAAGAAGACTTACCATATTATTTTGATTGGGCTGAGTATAAAGAGTATCAAATACTGTACGCATTAAAAAGGATGATCGCGATAGTTCAAAGAATGGAATTAGAGGTCCCGATCTTCCATAATTGTGCCTATCAAAATTATACCCCGATCTCAGTTCAACGGGATGAAGAATTGGAGGGCTTGAGTGTCGCAGGAATTGATGCTTACCCAGAACCGAAGGACTCATCCATGTTACGAGAGCGTATCCGGTATATGGCTGGCAGTAGTAGACTTCCCTTTGTACCGGAGTTTGGTTCGGGATCCTGGTTTGATAGAAACTGTTTACTTACGGCAGAGGAAGAAGAATATGGGTACCTATATTCAATAATGAATGGATTGAAGGCGATCAGCTTTTATATGTTGGTGGAAAGAGACCGGTGGACCGGATGCCCAATCACCAACGACGGAAGAATCCGTGAAGATTATTATTGCATGTTTCAAAATATGTTAAAAATGCTAAAAGATACAAAGGCTTACCAATATAAGAGAACACCCAGGATCTTAATTTTAAAGAATTATGATATGGGAAGATTTAAGGCGATATATTCTATTATGGATACCAATATGCTCTCATCGAACTGCTTTATCACCGGCCCGGAGATACCGGCAGAATTATTTATTCCGGATACTGATTTACAGCTTTATATGGATCAGGATACTACCAGCTATGCAAGTGAAAAGTGGGTTAAAGAAGTTGCGGCAGCACTGGACCGACATTATTATGAATATAACTACTCCGATGAGTATCTTTCCGAAGAAAGACGGGAGGAATATGATGTTATATTTGCTGCTTCTTATGAGTTTATGGACGAGGAAGAGCAAAAGAGACTTGTACACTTTGCAGAACATAGCGGGAAGCAGTTAATCCTCGGACCTCATATACCATACTTGAATCGTAATTTTAAGGAATGTAACATTTTAAAGAAGGCAATTGAATTGGACGTGGATCATAAATTTACAGTCTTAAAAGATGCGGATTTGATGGATTTCGATGCTTTAGGGATACAAAAGGAATATACTTATGAAAATTCGGATGTAGAGATATCTGTACATTGGCAAAGCACAGGAAGAAATCATCTTCTGTTTATTGCAAATTTATCGAATCAATCGCAAAACATTCAACTTCATTACACGGCCAAAAGAAGCTTTACCAATATCTGGAGAGGACAGGGTTGTGAGAAAAGCAATAGCTTTGAGATAAAAATAACTCCCTTTACGGTTAGTATATGGAGGGTAGAAATGGAGAAGGAACCTTATGATAAACAGTAATATTTTGATAGATCATTTAAAACCGGAGAACTGGACAAATCTCGGTATCATACTATCCTTCCTTAGGCCGGAGGAACAGGTCCTTCATATATTAAAAACAGATACAGATAAGATGAAAGCTGTTAACTCAGACCATAAAAAGGTTGAATTGGAAGAATTCATAACTTTGGGTCAGTTGAATGTCCAAGGGATATTTTCGAAATATGAAAAGCTGGAAGAGATTAGAGTGTATACATTGCAGGGATTGATTGATTATTATAAGAAAGTTCAAGAACCCTCCATTTATCATATGGATATTGATGATTATCTAATTTATATGTATCAAATGCAAGAAGAAATAGATGGAATTCAGATCTATAATCGTAGGAATAAAAGAAGATGTTATATGGAATATATGCAGCTATTAGTTAATCGAAATAAAGAAGACGGGGCAATTTTATTATGGCTAACTAAGGATCAAGAATTATTTTTCAATTGCATTATGATATTCCAAAATGGTGAATTGGTTAAGCTGACAACTACAGACCGATATCAGGAAGAATATCACGATTATGATAAAGTATGTTCCCTGTTGAATATGGAATATCCTAATATGGTCAAATGTGTTAAAATGGATGTGATAGAATTTCAAATGAAAACAACAGAAATATATCACAACCAAATTTAATCATAGTACAAATTGAGGAGAGAAGTCATGCATAATAAGATGCGAAATATTTTTAAACCTAAAAAAAGCACATCTATGAGATTCCGCTTTATTATCGCTATTCTTTTTATGTCTATTGTGCCAGGGTTGATATTAACCTTTCTCTTTTATAACAATATGGAGAACTTTTACAAAGAGAAAATTGAAATTTATCAAATAAACTTGTTAAACGTGATGAGATCACAAATGGATAATATAATAGATCAAAGTAAAGTGGTTTCGAATCAGGTTCTGGGGATGGCTGTTACTTCAAGCTCCTTTGA
>JAGFXQ010000266.1 GCA_017861355.1 Bacillota bacterium | reverse complement strand
AACTTAATGAAAGAGAAAATTGCTAAATGGATTAAGGAAGGCCAAGGAGAAAAAGTCTGAATATAGGGTAAGAGTAAATCGAGTGTAAAGATACAGTTAAACATATAATGAGAAATTAAAAAATATAAGAAGTTAATACTTCCTATATGACATTTATAAGAGCATCAGCTTTTGGAGAGTTGATGCTCTTCATTATTCTACAGAAAGGAAAGAGAATAGAGCATGCGTCTAGAAGTTAATTAAGCATATTCTTTGCAATATTTACCAAGGAACCAACTGCAAGAGAAGCCTCATTTTTATTCTCATCTAATACATTGTCTAAAGCTTCTATAAAGCGATTTATATCTTCTTCTTTTACTATTAATGGTGGTTCAAGTCTCAATACTGCAGGATTGTTGGCAGTGAAACCACATAAGATTTTATGTTTCCTAAGCATCTTTGAAATGATGTTAACCATCATGAATTGTTCAATCATAGCTGAGTGAAGTTTTCTAAGGCCACCAAATTCTATACCTATAAAAAGTCCTTTTCCACGAACTTCAGTTATAATGTTATGCTTTTCCTTGAGCTTGTTAAGTTCAATAAGTGCATAATCTCCAAGGCTCTTTGCTCTTTCTGGAAGTTTATCTTCCATAATAACTCGTAAAGTTTCTATCGCTGCTATGCAAGCAAAGGTATTTCCGCCAAAGGTAGTACTTGGAAGGGTAGCATTTTTAAGCTTTCCATATGATTTATCCCAAATTTTTTGTTTTACTGAAACAGAACCCACAGGAATTATACCTCCGCTGAGTGATTTTGAAAGGCATAGGATATCTGGAACAAAATTAAGCTGCTCATAACAGAACATAGAACCACACCTTCCGAGACCGCTCTGTATTTCATCAAGTATTAATACTATATCATTCTCATTGCAGATTTCCTGTACTCTCTCAAAATATCCTTCTGGAGGCAGATTGATTCCACCTTCTCCCTGTATTGGCTCCACTAAAAAGGCTGCTATTTTATTCTTTTTTGCAATATTTTTTAAGGCGTTTACATCGCCAAAAGGAATTTCAATAAAGTATTCATCAAGATGTGGAAATTTATATTTACCTTTTGTGCCTAATGCAGAAATAGAGCCTAAAGTTTTCCCGTGATAAGCATTCGTACAGTATACAACCTTTCCTTTTCCTTTGTATGCAAATGCTATCTTCATAGCCTCTTCTACAGTTTCAGTGCCGCAGTTGGTAAAGAAACTAACAGGTAATTTGTCGTTTGTTAGATAGCTTAAGTTGTTAGCTAGAACACCATTATATACATTTATACTTTGCTGAATCAGATTAGGTTTATCAAAATGTCCCTTTAAAGCTTCTATAATGCTAGGCGGGTTGTGACCAAGGTTTAAGGCGCCAAAACCGCCCATAAAATCTAAGTATTGATTACCTTCTATATCCCAAACCATCATACCGGATGCTTTTTTAAAATGTACAACCAGGTTGCATAAATTAAAACTTTCTAAAAGTGAATTACTGAAATTCTTTTCATATAATTTATTAAGCTCGTCTGAAGATGATTTTTCTATATCATTTAAATTTATAAACATAAGATGGGCCTCCTCCCACAAGTATAGTGCTTCAAATAGCTTTCGTATTTCATGCCCTATTTATGTGATGAATGTACAAAAAGGCGTATATTCTATTAACAACTTTATTTATAAATAGTGAACTACCCAATTGCGCATTATGTTTATTAGGTGACTGTTTTATACTAATGGCCTTTTGAAACAAAAAATAATGAAATCGTACAATAAATATTGAAATGATGAAAAATTGTCTTTACTCCCTTGTGTTTTCTTACGGTTAATGTAAGAGATACGAGGGAGTTTTTATGGTATATTAACTCAGTCGTTCATTAATATTTCGTGGAGGTGATTTGATCTTTCATTATGCTTGATTTTGATAAGCCTGAATCTTTATGATGTCATCCTGCATACTTTGAATTGTTTTGATAAAAATAATCATAGAAGAGTGTAGCATACAATTGATTAAAAACTGGAAAAATTACAATTGTTCAAGAATATGAAACACTGCAGGAGTTTCTTAACGATAAAATAAAGAGGTGTTTACATGGAGAAGAAATTATCAAAAGGTGCATATGGTGGCGTATCCGGTAAGGATTACGTACCTTATGTGACGGACAAGTCACAAACAGGTGGGAATGTAGTTATAATCATTCTTGGATTGGTTATGGCTACAATTTTTGCAGCGTCTACCGCTTACTCCGGTATGAAATCAGGTATGACAGTTGCTGCAGGTATTCCCGGTTCAATTATCGGCGGAGCACTAGTAACTCTTTTGGCAAAAAACAAAGGGATTCTGGGCAGAAACTTAATACAAGGTATGTCAAGTGGTGGCGAATCAATCGCTGGAGGTATTACATTCGTATTACCTGCCGTTCTTCTTATCGGAGCAAAGGTTGATTTCTTTACCGGTGTCTTAATTGGACTTGGCGGGGTACTGCTAGGTATCGCATTTTCAGCACTTGTTCATAACTACTTAATAGTTGAAGAACACGGTAAATTAATGTATCCGGAAGCTATGGCTATCTCTGAGACACTTGTTGCTTCAGAAGGTGCTAGTGATTCATTGAAGTACATGGGTATCGGTTTTGGTATCGGTGGTGCTATCCAAACTGTTACTTCCAGCGTTTTTGGTTGGTTAAACAACTCAATCGATTATGTTGGACAGAAAACTTATAAGTATTTGTTTGGTATTTCTGTTGATCCGATGTTATTTGGTATTGGATTTATCGTAGGCTGGGAAACATCCGTCATGATGTTTGCTGGTTCAATTATAGCTTCTATGGGTATTACACCATTAATCGGATACTTTGTAGACATGGCTGGGCCTAATGTTCACTTATGGAACGATCCTAACACATTAGTTCAAGGTCTTGGTGCCGGAGCAATTCGTGGCGCATATGTTAAATATATCGGTGCCGGAATGATGCTATGTGGTGGTATCATTGGTGCTATAAAATTAATTCCTGTAATCGCGACATCAATTAAAGAAACTTTAGGTGCAAAATCATCAAGTGAAAGTGATTCTGGTTCCGGTTTCCAGAAGGTATTGTTAATTGCTGGTATCGTTGTTACTTTTGTAAGTGCATTTTTTATTTCCGGCAACGTGACAATGGCAATTGTTGCAGCTATCGTTTCCGTTATTTTTATTCTTTTATTCTCAATTGTTTCTGGCCGCCTAACAGGTACCGTTGGTACTTCTAACCTCCCTGTCTCTGGTATGACAATTGCGTCACTTGTTATTTTGACACTTGTTTTCGTCGTAATGGGTTGGAAAGATACAGATAGCAATACGTCACTATTATTGTTCGGTTCACTAATCGTAACAGCAATCGCCACCGCTGGTGGATACATGCAGTCACAAAAGGTTACTTATATTATCGGTGGACGTAAAGGTGAAATGCAAAAGTACTTTACCGCTTCAGCTGTTGTAGGGGTAGTCGTAGTAACCGGAGTTATCGTATTGTTAAAGGATCAATTAATTGATCCGAACAAATTCGCAATCCCTCAAGCAAACTTAATGGCGGTTCTAACGAAAGGAATTATGCAAGGAAATCTTCCTTGGGTAATGATTTTTACCGGTATTGCCTTCGGTTTACTGCTTTTCTTTTTGAACATTCCTATCATGACCGTAGCAGTCGGATTTTATTTACCAATCAACATTTCGACCATCGTACTGATCGGTGCATTAATTCGTGTCTTGGTTGAAAAAATGAACAAAGCTGCAAAAATTCGTGAAGGTAAAGTTGCAAACGGTATCAGTCTTTCTTCCGGATTGGTTGCCGGTGGATCTATTCTTGGTCTACTTGGTATCATCCTGCAAACAACAAATGCAATTAAATTACCAACATTAAGTGGCTTTGCAGCCGGGAACGGTGCAGGCTTTGTATTACTGGCTGTTTTAGTTATTCTTACTGCAATCTTTGTATTAAACTCAAAGGTGAAAAAGGAATAATATGAATTCAAACGAAGAGGTTTTAATGCTTATTTATCAAATCAAGGATAACTTGGTTTGGGAAGTATCGGATGACCAAGTAGTTACCATTCTTGAAAAACAGGATCACTGGGTACAACGCTTTTTCAGAAAAATTGGTTTAAAAATTCCTATGTATAAGCATGTTAAATTAGATGGTTTTGGGAGCTTTGTTTTTCTTCAGATTGATGGCAAACATTCAGTGGAAGAAATCGGCCGTTTATTAGATGAGAAATATGGTGAAGACGCTCATCCTCTCTATGAACGTTTGTTGCTTTTCTTGAATTATATTAATGCAACTGCGGAGTACATTGAGAGGATTTTATAGCGAAAACGAGTAGGGGATTTCTCCTACTCGTTTTTTTGTGACAACATAAATCCCTGCGTATTAACAATAGCCTTATGTAAAACCATTCCGGTAATACCAAGGGCTTTTTAATGGAATTTGTGTGAATGTGAACTGAAGTATGGTGAGACAAATATATTTGTACAATTTGTATTGATTTATTTGAATTTACTTAATATCTTTGTTGAAAATGTATTTTGGATGGAGTATAATGGAAACAAATATGTGAGTCGTGGCTCACGTCACAAAAATCAAGTCGAATAAATAGGTGATGAGATGTATAAAAAACTGGATGATGATACTTTAAATACCGTTCTTGAAACTGGAATCGATGAATTTGCAGCAAACGGTCTGGATCGTGCAAATATCAATGTAATAGCTAAAAAATCCGGCGTCAGCGTAGGTGTGATCTATAAATATTACGGAGATAAGGACAATTTCTTTTTGGCATGTGTACGTCACAGCCTGAAGCTTCTGGAGCAGGTTCTAAGAGATACGTTTTCGGACGAGACAGATGTGATGACGTGCATCAGGTTAATGGAAAGCGCAAAGCGGTCGGGAGAAACGAGCATTAACATCGATTCCCATATGTTTGCCTTCTTTTTTGATAACCTGTTAATGATGCTGCAATTTTCCTATAGCTGCGATTATTACAGAGAAAGAATGAAAATATTCTGTGGGGAAGATGTTCTGGATAACGATGAAAAAGTAGCGGAAGAATTCATCCGATTTATCGGCGCCGCATTGGGCTACCGGCAATAAACAGGGATGAGAATTCGGAAAGGAGAATGCTTTGCTGTATGTAATCTCTTATGACTTTGGAACAACAGGGGTGAAAACCTGCCTTTTCAGTATCGGTGAGACGCTAAAATTGATCGCCAGCGAATATGGAGTATATGAATTATATATTATGGAAAATGGCGGTGCGGAACAGGACACGGAGGAATGGTGGAGTGCGATGTGCGCTACCACACGCGGACTATTTAAAAAAACAGACATCAGCCCGGAGCAGATCAGCGGTATTTCATTTTGCTCCCAGATGCAGGGGCTGGTACTTGTAGACGAGAAAGGAAATGCCCTTAGACGGCCGATGAGCTATATGGATCAGAGGGCAACTTCGGAAATGAAAGCGTGCCAGGGGCATGGACTTACCATATCCGGTGTCAGAATACATAAGCTTTTAAAAAGCCTGGTCATCACTCATGCCGCGCCTACCAGTGTAAAGGATCCTATCTGGAAATACAAATGGGTTCAAAACCATGAACCGGAGCTCTTTTCCAAGGTACATAAATGGCTGGACGTAAAGGAATATTTAATTTGCCGCTGCACGGATCAATTCGTCATGACTAAGGATTCCGCATTCGCTACATTTCTCTATGATACAAGACCTGGAAAGTGGGGCTGGAACAAGTCGCTTTGCAAAATGTACGGTGT
>JAGFXQ010000060.1 GCA_017861355.1 Bacillota bacterium | reverse complement strand
TTTTCTTTTAATTTTAAGAGACTATAGTTTGTATCCGGGGCAATAAATAAAACCTGTGAACCTCCAAAAATACCGATATGGTTAAAGTTTATCTCAAATTGTCTGGTTTCTTTTGCAACCTTTTTTAATAGATTAACAATATCCTCTTCTTTGTTCACCGGGAATGATCCTAACGTTATATGTTGCGGTAGGTCCTTGGTATGATTACCAACAAAGCCTTTTTCATAGAGTTTATTCTGTATATCTGAAAGCTTTTTTTCTGTATTATCATCATATCCAGCCATTACGCAAAGAAATTTATCCTTCATTAAGCCGGCCTCCTAAAGAGTATGTCATAAGGCGTATAGGCTTCCCAATCTGCTTGTCTATCCTCCATTGAGGAGCTATTCCATCCTCACACCAGTATTCGTCAAGCACTTGTATCTTGTTATCTTCTAATTTAAAAAACGAAGTCACATGAAAAGAACATTCACTTGACCAAACACGGGTTACCGTAATAATACTACTTTCCATATGTTCTATTCGTTCAACCGCACTATTCCAGCTTCCTGGATAATCACAATTAGCTCTCATGAACTCATCAACATTAAATCGCTCGTTTGTGCCATGCCATTGAATACAGGCATCCTTATGAAAATATTTTCTTAATTGTTCCTCATTCTGTTCTGCAATATAATTCCAATATTCAGTTAAGAAATTATTCAAATCCATTGATGTCCCCTTTCAAATTACGGATTACTCAGTTTTTTCTCAATACACACCAGATTTACTCCTGTTATGCCGTTAAAAGCACACGGAATGATGCCGATTTCTTTATATCCGTAATTCTTATAGATTGCTCGCGCACGAGAATTCAAAGCGTTCGTATCCATTCTTAGGTAAGGGCAATTGTTCTCTCTAGCATAGTTCTCATAGAATTCTACCATCTTCCCTCCGAAGCCATGCTTCTTCACAGAAGGTTCCACCACAAGGGTATGCATCACCATCACCTGGTCATCAGCTGCAGGATATTCCCACTGACAGTTCTTATATTCAGGAACCTGTTCCTTGTTCAGACGCATCGCTGCGACAATATCACCGTCTTCTTCCATAACAAATAGATCATCCTTTTCCAAGGCTGTAACAGCAGTATTCCTGGTTGGATATATCCCTCTCTGCCAACCGGTAGTACATCTGCCATTCTCTTCTTCCTCAATAATATGTTCAAAAATCAATGCTACTGCATCTAAATCCTTGGATATCGCTTTTCGTATTATATTCATGTATGTATTCTCCCTTCAAATTATCAATTTTTTCATTAATCATCCACTTTAAAAACGCTCCCTCTAAGAAGATTATCTTTATTCCCAGAGGTTACAGCAACCCGAAATCTTGCATCTGTTGTTCCATCTCTTTTGCCAGCGCGACCATAAATGGATAATCTATTTCTACATTGGTATCATAGAAATGTGCTACATGATCAAACAGCTCATAAAAGCTTGATTTCAACGAAAAATTTTCGCTTAAAGGAGACTTGGACGCATAAATATCCAGTAATTTATATTCCTTACCATTTGCATGATTAAGTTGATACAAGTCCATTTCAGAATCAGCAAAACAGCCTCCCAGCGGGTCGATGACAGCACTTACCTGCGTTAAATCTTCATCAAGCAGTATATTCCATGGGTTGTAATCGCCATGGATTAGGCGTGCTTCCTTAACAGGCAAATAAAATATCCTGTCATAAAATTCATGAGCTTTTCGTATCACAGAAAAAATTACATCGTCAATTTTTTCACTGGCATAGAACAACACCGCCTTTGATAATGCATCGTCCGCTTTGGTTTTGTACCATTTATTCCAGTCGGGCTCAAATGTAATGGACCCAATTTCACCAAATCCCTCAGGGTTAATCACTTTGTGGTACGAGAGCAAGTTGTCCACGATCTGTTCCGCAATTGCAACCCGGTTTTTCTCTTTTATCTCAAGAATATTATAGTTCCCGGCATTAACCCCCGGAATATATTCCATTATGATAGCGTCGTACGGAATAATTGGGATTGCCTTGTGAACAAAAAACACCTCCGGCATTTTTATGGTTGCATGAGCTGCCAATACCTCAAGCTGACAAGCCTCTTTTTCAGCAAGGTTTGGAAACAGATGTATTTTAATAATAACTTTAGTCGGTTCGGAGGTCATCTCCGCTAAAAAGACACGACCGTACCAACCGCCGCCCAGTGATGTGATTTTTAACGGATTTGTCCCATAATATCTGTTTACAATCGCTTCTGCTATCTGTTGCATAAATACCCCCTACGTGTTACCTATCATTCCTTCTCATTTAACAGATGATTTCCTGAACTCTTCCTACTTGTCCATCCGTTAACATTACTTTGATACCATGAGGATGAAAACTGCTATTAGTAAGTAGTTTTCCGACTATTCCTTCGGTTAGTTTTCCTGATGCTTGGTCAGCTTTTAAAACGATTTTTACTTTCGCACCGATTTTAATATCGGATCTATTTTGTCCGTTCATCTATTCTCCTTATTATACTTATATATTTTGCATAACATTTTCACCTTAACATTCTATATGACATTCCAAAAATGTTTTACTCTCGTTCCCATTTTCAGTACTAATATTACTAAAATAAATTGGTTAAGATATTACTGAATAACAATGAAAGGAGATTAATATTGAATAAGGAACGCGCAGAACAAATTTCCTCATCCCCAGAAATGGTCGATGTAACCTATAACGGAAATTCCGTATATATCGAAAAGGTCCATCCAACGAAAGAAACAGTGAGTATTCATTTACTAAATCAACCGCAAAACACCCAAGAAGTTCATGTAACTCAGTTAGTAGAAATCAAATAATGATTCGTTATTTGATTCACTTTATGACTCTTTATTATCCATTAGATTTAGTTTCACAACTTTGTTTTCACAAATACCACTTACAGAAATTCCTTATTTCACATTATGAATAAGGAATTTCTTAAATTCAACACATCGAGCCCTTTTAATTCAATTAACTTATCCCGCTGTTTACAATGATTCTTTGTAAACCAGTCATCTCCTCCAGAAATGCTAAAAAAGCTTCCTGACTTTCCTCTACCAAATCCTTTTTTTGCAAGATGGTAACCTTGTCCAGCCAAACTAGAAAAAAGATATTTTTAGCATCGATAATAGTATGAAAATCCTGATACGCAATCATAGAATTATTCAGAAGACTCATTCCTTCCTCTGTAAAACGTACTAACAACGAAGTATCAGAAGTTTCATCCAATGATTTTCTTATGCCGGAAAGTAGTTCTTCTGCTATTTTATGGAACTTACGATTTGACTTTCTTCTCCACGGCCAAATACATCCCACTCCAATTATCATACTAATTATCCCTGCAATCAGAGGTAATAATAATTCCTTTGGATCTATCAATCCCGGTACTAATAGGAAAATCCCCATCACCGTCAATAAGATCCCATATATATTTCTCAGAATTGTCCTTTTTTTGATAACCTTTTGTGACGCTCGCCTACTATTGTTGCGGTCAACAAAGCGCCACATAGCCAGAAATCTTTTACGAGAATAGATTTCAAGTTGTTTTTCCAAGGCAGCTGCAACCTCATCCTCTAAATCATCTGTATCATATTGTGTAATTTGAAAAATGTATTCCATTTTATACCATCCATTCATAATTAATACAAAGCTGACATGTTTATTGATTTATCCATCGTTCTACAAATGCTTTATCAACTAATACTTCATTTTTAAGATACTCTTGTAAGATATCCCTCAAATACTCTTTACTATATTGTTCGTCCTGATTCCTTGCTAATGATTCGTAACCACTTCCCCTTTGAAGATAATCAGAGGAAGCCACCGTATACCATTGTTCCATATTAAGTCTAGTGCCATGAATATAAACATTCAAAATATTCCTGCCATCATGTTCAATTACCGCACCGGACACATGTAACCTTCCTACATATTTTCCTCGAGATCCCGCACCCTTACCGTCTGCATAGCAATAATCCGTATCTAAGGAATTTTGCAAGGCTTCCCACAAGTCTTTTCCTTGTATCTTAAATCTGGTGGGATTTAACGGAGAAGGACAAAGTTCTATGATCTTTTTCCTTGATACATCACCCTTCTTAATTCCTCCGTTTATTACGCCACTATTAATAATTCCAAGGTCACACTCAAGGAAATCCTGTAGGGCATCCGCAAGTAAATTTGTCATAGGGTTCTCTTCTACGACATCATGCCATAAATTCTTATTGATTCTGCAGAATGGTTTGCCGAGCCGATCAATAGCCTTTTCCTTGTTCTGTTTGATTAGTTCTTTGATCATGGCCGATTCTTCTCTATGTAGGATGCTATAATTCATTCCTTCGATCAGCTGCACTTGATTATTGGTTACTTCGACTACAAGCTTTCCGATATGTTCCCCTTGCGCTCCTGAAGTGTGAATTATTGTTCTGTTCACTATCTCCGGTTGATCCATTAATATATGGAAATGACCTCCGATGATTATATCAATCCCACATATTTTCTCCGCTATTTCCCTATCCTTGTCCATCCCAAGATGAGAAACCAGAATGCATACATCATACTGATTCTGAGATTTGTTGATCTCATTCTGAACTGCCTCCAGATAATCCACAAGCATAAAACCAAGTAAATCGTTAAAAGGTCCAATACTCGGTGATGCCCCAATGATTAGGATTCTTAACCCATTTTTATTTATTATTATGCTTTTATTTACCTCTGATATTTCGCTATGATCTAGGCTGCGCAGGTTACTACTCAGTAATGGTAGCTTCGCATTTAAAGCCATATTCCTAAGTACATCCAGCCCTTGAAACAATTCATTATTTCCAATCGTCAAAGCATCATATCCGGCAGAGTCAAGCAATTCCATCGCCGCCAGCCCGTCGGTTCCTTGCAATTCAATCCTTTTAAAATCAGCAAAGTCCCCGGCATCCAGTACAAGGGTGTTGCTATCCCTCCACTCATTCGTTTGGTTTACTATTTTAGCTAAGTTCTCGAAGTTACTATGTATGTCGTTTGTATGTAATATCGTTAATCTCATTGTATCTCCTCATAATTAATTTATTATAAACTTTCCAGAGCTCTGGTTAAAACATTATCCCAAGGTCTTGACTCAATCACACTAATTCCATTCTGATTACAAGTATCTTCAATCCATTTCCCATAGGCAATACTTATTTCAGCTCTGTAATGTTGTAGATCGCCACCTTCTCTGGATAAATAATTCTGTAATATCTGATTGATATCTGTTTCATTCACAAAAATAGCTTTAACTTCCGGATTCTCAAAGGATTTTGTGAATTCGGGAGAAATAAAATCGCCCTCAATAATAATTGGTAATCTATCTTCTACATGCCTGTTCACAAGCTCTTTCAATACCGGGATCATTTCTTTGCTTACGTCAATCAACCAGTTTACATTGCTATCAACTCCGATATCCTTCCAATTTACACCGGTATTCCAATAATGTATCGCAGGATAATCCTCCTTTGTAGTAACCGTTTCTACAGTTAGGTAAATATCATCTGATTCAATGACATTCACACCATAGAAACGAGCGATTTCATAAGCTATGCTTGATTTACCGGTTCCGGAAGCTCCCCCAACAAATAAAACCGTCCAATTTCTATCACTATTCACAATTAACCTCCTTTGATGGCAACAACAGATCCACAAGCTTCACTACATCGAGCGGTTGTTCTATTTGGATGAAGTCATGCTTTCGCTTCGAAGGTTGTGTTGTTCCTTCTTGTAAATACCAAACTGCTTGAACTGCTGTCATTCCAAGCTTTCTGGCAGTCTCCAGCTCATTGCTGCCTCCGTCTCCAACATAAATACATTCCTCTGCCTTCACCGAAAGACTATCCATACATCTTCGGTAAATCTCTTCCTCCGGCTTTTGAATCTCCTGTTCATAGGAAAGATAAATCGCATCAAAGTATTGATACAGCTCACTTTTTCGGATTACATCTGCTTCTTCCGAAAAGCAGTTGCTAATTAACCCAATTAGAAATCCTCTCTTTTTCAATGTTGAAAGCATTGGAATAATTTCAGGATGTAGATGTCTAAAGCACTCCTCCTTTGCAGAGATCCGTTTTTCTATAATTGTTCTAAATATCATTTCAGAGTCAAAAAGATTCTCTAGGAGAATCTTTTTCACTACATCTTCCAGTGTTAGCTTTCCGATAGAGCGTTCATGCTCAGTCGGGCGCCAAAGTGACTGAAAGCTATCTTCTGGAATTCCTGCATCCTCCGCCATTTGTGATCCAAAGTATAGTGGGCTATTATAATGCGTAATTAACGTTTCATACATATCAAAAATTACTGCTCGCGTCATTTTTTCTCTTCCTACAAATATGTATTTGTTACAGAACCCTGGTTAAACCTATCCTGCATAAGTCTCGATCTATCTTGTACAATTTTATTATTCCCCCTCATTTTGAATATGAAAATGAGGGGGAATAATACATCATTAGACATTAGCATCTGTTGCAAAGGCTTCTGAACCCATTGGTGAAATTGTTACAAAAAGGCGTAAGACAGCTTCACCGGTATTTATAACCTGTAAGCTTTCCTGCCCATCAACCTGCATTAACTCACCCACCTGAAGAGAAGTTTCTTTGCCATCCGTGACAACCTTGGCATTACCCTCCATAACCTGTAGGAAAAGGGTTGATTCCATATGTGTATGTCCCGGTAGTATTTCACCTTTTGCAATGTTTAGAACAAAAGCAATTACATTATCACTTTTGAAAAGCATCCGCTTTGCGATTTTCCCCTGTGGCTCATGAAAATAATCATTGAAAACAAACTTATTCATAGATTAATCCTCCTTTAATTTAAATTCAAAATTAATATACCCCATTGTGGATATATTAACTTATTTCTTTCTACAAAATCTTCATGTAATCGTAATAATTCATGTCAAAATCATTCTGGTCTACATTTTCTTATCAAAAATTCTATTACTTTCTCGTATAATGAAATCAATATAACCTAAGGCATCATCTCTTCTATCAAAGATAGAATTGTAATAAGACTTTTTATTATCTTTCCGTAATCTCATGGATTCATTAATAATCTTATGCCACTCTTGAGGTACCGTCTTTAATGCATATTCGCCTGCACCTACTTTTGAAGTAATACCCTTTTCCTTGAAGGTATAATAAAGACGAGAAACACCCAAAACCCCCCATTCAATAACTTTTGGACTTACAAGTAAGGCTATATACTTGATAGAATGAAACCGTCTATAAGCATTTACCCAATTAAGCCAGTAAGTATTAAGATTGTCCCTCATTTTTTTAATTAATATATCAAAGTCCACCGTATATTTTAGGCTCTCAATTTCTTGTCCTTTTACAGATACCCCATATTGTTTTAATTCAAAAGCATCTACTGAATTTTTATCAAACGTCCGAATTCCTTTGAACTCTCCATCATTAAATCGAAGGCATGGAATTTCACATTTGTTTAATAAGTCAATGTCATCCTTAAGTAAATACATTCCATCTAAAATTGTGTTATGGAATTTCCTTTGCATATCACCATGTATCTTCTTCAGAATTTTTATATCTGCCTCGCTGACTTTCCTATTCATAACTGCAAGAAAGTCAATATCACTTTTCCCGTAATTAAATTCTCCAAGCACAACCGAGCCATAAATATAATATGATTCAAGTAAATTTGGTAAACATAATTCGATCATTTTAATATGTAAGTCTACTATTTCCTTGACTTTTTCAGGTATGCAAATCATATTTTAACCCCTAAATTATATTTGTTTGCTAACGAGTGAATCCGTTCTACATAGTATAATGCGGTTGTTCCTGTGCCAGCCATTCCATTACCTTAGTATCTCGAATAATCCATGGACAGTTCTCAAGGTCATTTACCTGTCTGTTTCTTTTTATTGCTTCCTGCAACGTCATCCAAACAATCTGATAATCATATTCCTTCTCATATTCATCAAGATTTCGTCTACCTGCTTCTGTTTCCACATCACATATAAAATAATGGGAATCCATTTCCATAACATCGTCGTATTTCCCTTTTCTTCGTTCAAGGACTGTTCCATAATCTTTTATACTACTTCGAATCACGCGAAACCCTGTCTCTTCCTGTACCTCTCGAATTAATGTTTCCTCAGGTGATTCTCCATTTTCCATTCCACCGCCAGGAAATTTATAATCACCAAATTTACTAAAAATCAACAAATAGAGATCTCCATTTTTTATGATACCTCTCGCTGCTGTTCGCCTAAACACAGAATTTTCTGTAACATAATTTTTCAGATCAATAGCTAAATTCATGTTCAATCTCCGATTTTTATTGTCTTTATTTGTTGTGAAATTTCCTTATGGTACTATTTCATTCCGGTACAATCCAGAGAAAAAACTTTATGTAGATACTCTATTCCTCGGAAGGTGCAATTATATTTCTGACCATTAAAGTGAAATCCAAGCCGTTCAACCAATTTAATTGATTTATCATTCTCATAATAGATATGAGCATTTATTTGTTTGATTTTCAGCTCCTGAACAGCAATATTGATTATCTCCTTTAATGCTTCCTGCATATAACCCTTTCCCCAAAATTCTTCTTTCAAATCATATCCGATATCAATAATATTTTCACTCGGATACCAACAATGAAAACCACAAGTACCCATCTTCTCCTGATCCGATTTTCTTATCATAATCCACCGGCATAAACTAATCGAATTCGAATTTGCATAGGAAGCTATTATTTCGTCTGCTCCCGAAATACTAGTCAAGGGTTCTTCATCAAATAGATATTTTGTTACGATATCATCTGAAAATTGTGAAAAGATAAAATCTCTGTCTTCAACAGAGATGCTCTTCAAAAGTAATCTGTTTGTTTCGATATTCATAAATATTATCCCTCATTTCTAGCTATTTCCAATTATTATCTGAATAATCTCATAACAACCACGTATCATATCTATCGTGAATCCAGAGCAAACCTTTCCTGCAGAAGATCCAGATATCCTATGAATCCATCAACAAATTCCTCATTCAGCTAAGAGTACTGTTAAGACGTGTCGGGCTGGCCAGAATAGTCAAAATCAATCTACAATAAACAGTTTCGCACCTTTTTCTGTGTGCGACCGATGAGGATTGATATCTTCAGCAACTTGGTAACTCATTCCGGGCATTAATGTATATTCTCTGCCATACTCAAGTTCAGTTACTAATTCACCCTCCAAGACCAGAATTACATGCCCACGTTTACACCAATGATCAGCTAAATAACCAGATGTATATTCTACCATACGAACCCTTATATTTCCCATTTCAAAGGTACGCCATAAGGCCTCCCCGGTAATGCCCGGATGTCTTGTCGGTTCTATTGTGCTCCAATCAGTGATACAAAATGGGACATCTTGAATATTCATTTGATCTTCTCCTTGTCATTAAATATAGTTTAGTTCTAAGAAATGTTTAATAATAATTACTTAATAAACATAATGTGAAGATCGGTTACTTCACAATTGATAAATATCGTGTCTTAATTTTGAAAATTTATTATACAATCTTTTGCAACTATTTCAAGGTAAGAGGCATCTTCTTCATCCCAATTTACGAAAATAAATTTACGGTATGGTTGTTGTTCTTTTATTTCAATAATTGAATAGAGTATCATACCTTCAGCATCGTTAGACTTTATTGATTTTACTTCAATAAATGTTGCTTTAACAATCTCCTTATTCTCACTAACTAAAGATACATGAATATTATCATTGTCGGTCTCAATTGTATGTATCTTACTATCATGTATTCTGTAGTCTCCAATATACCCAATTAAGTTTTCGTTATTCATTTATTGCATCTCCCAAATATCATTCGTAATTAATAACAATTGCAAATTATATTATCTTCTATTACATAAGTGTCTTCCTTATAAACATATTGGGAAGTATGGAGACCCTGTAGCACGTCTCAATTTGGAATTTTAAAAACGGGATGCATGGTCACAGTATCAATTGGTAATGAAGTGTGTTCATGGACAATTTTCCATCCATTCTCTAGATAAATCAATCCCCAACTAAGGCGATTGTCCATAGCCCTTAAGACATCCCCTTCTTTAGAATGACCTTGAAATGAAATGATTCCATGTAAAAAAGCAGTATTGGTACTTTCGTAAACAGTAATATCTCTAAAGGTTACTGTAACATACTCATCACCTAAGCCATCAAACCACTTTTTAATATTCGTTTGCCAAGAAAGCATCGTATTGTAAGTGGCAGCTTGCCAAAGGTCATAGTTGATTAGATTTGGGGCATATTGACCTATAAAACCCTCATAATCTTTGTATCGGACAAAACGACTGTAGTTATCTAATATAACTTGAAATTCTCTTAACATGGTGACTCCTTTCTTACTATGTGGTTTTCTCTCTCTAAATCTATTTATTTTGAAAATATGGGAAGTTTAGCGTTCCTTAAAAATTGGAATTTGCCAAACTGTTTTCATTTTTGTTAAGAAATACCCCTCCAACCTCATTTCACAAAATGCTTATTTTGTTTGTTCCCATTCATCTCGTATTATTCCGAATAAAGTACAATCTTGAAAGCCGTCACGGGTTTTATAGTTGTGTCGTGAAAAGCCTTCATTGCGCATTCCAACCTTTTCCATCACTTTCCCTGAAGCAGGATTTTCCACCGAGTTATATGCTTCAATTCGTTCAATATCCGTATTTTTGAACATATAATCGATAACTGCTCTTGCCGCTTCGCTAGAATATCCTTGACCCCACCAACGGCTACCGATCTTGTAACCTAATTCAGCCTTGAAGTCATATTCTGAAGTTATCATGATACCAATCGAGCCAATCATTTCGCCGTCTTTTAGATACATTCCCCAGTAATAAGTGGAATCAGATTGATAGTTGTTAACCCACATTTGAATCATGTTCTTGCTATCATCTATAGTTTTATGTGCGTCCCACCGCAAAAAGCGTGTAACTTTATCATCACTTGCCCAATTGCTAAACATCATTTCCGCATCAGTAAGTTCGAGTTTCCGTAATGTCAATCGTGTAGTTTTTATCGTTTGTGTTCCTGTATGCTTCAAGTGTTTATTCCCCCTATACTAAATATAAATTTTCTACATAGTATTCGATAAAAATAGTGAACTATCCTCTCGCTTACAAATTCAAATTTGCTGTTGCAATGATAGAATTCCTTAACTCAATATCGATAACGAATTCGATCGATCCGCGTACTTATATATATGTTATTACTACAAGTTGCCAATACAATTGTCTTACTATTTTCTAGGATATTTATTACCTCCTGTTTTTGTACATCATAGTCTAGACTCTTCATAAGTGACCTCCTGTATCTTAATTATATACGAACGTAGAGAACAAGTTATCCTCCATTTGTAACTTAATAATTATTAATTGGCAATTAGGAATAAATACGAAGCTGTATCACAGGCTTTTATTATTCGTCCGGACATTCCCCTTTGCGCGCCTCATGGAATTTAAGTTAGATTATGGATAGCTTCATCTATTAATTGTATTATTTCTGCATCCGTTAAATTCTTTATATTAATATCGCCTGCCTTTGTTGTCTTGTAAGCGCTGGTATTTACATAACTCCCGTTTATATATCCATTTCCGGTATGGCTAAGCTGCATTACTATTAATGCAGGCTTTTTTTTATTCTTCAGATCCAAGTAGTAATAATGCCTATCATATTTATCAATACTCTTTATCAGAATCTTAAATTGCTCTATTATATTTAACTTATTATCTCTTTCGCTCATAAAAAACCTTCTTTCTAAAAGATTGTTAGCGGCGGCACCTCTCAGAACAGTGTAAGTGTTGACCTTATAAACATAATGGGAAATTAATGATGTAATACGGATTAACATTAGCCATCAAATTGATGTTTCCACAAATTTTTGGTAAGATTCTCTTCGCATATGCTCCTTAAATATAGGCAATGCTTTATCGTATTCATTTTGCGCTCCATTAAAGACAGCTTTCTTCATTGGAACAAATCCCAGACTCAAATAGAGTTCTACTGCCTTATAGCTCCATGTCTGTGTATCCAGCCACACATCCAAGTCCATATCTAGATCATAAAAACTTTCTAACATTTTTATAGCTACTGCACGTCCGAATCCATTCCCCTGATATTCTGGACGGCAACTTAAAGCATGTACCACAGGTATTTTTCCCTGCGGAGTTTCATCACACCATGCGGTAGCAGTAGCTATTAAAATCCCTTGAGGACTTTCCACAAACCACTGACGTTTTTTCAAATCATTAATACGAGGTATGTATCCTTGATGATAATTTAAAGCTTGTTCAACGCTATCAAATTCTAAAACTTCAGTTTCTATTTCTGCCCAGCCAACCTCATCTCCAGGTTCGTAACCTCTTATCTTATATCCTGTTTGCAATGCCCTTGGTACTGGTGCTTTTTCATATGGTCTTTTCATTATAATTGTATGAAACGGTACTGATTTATCTAACATCTCATTCACCTCTATTTCGCCATTTTTCACTCACATTCATTTTAGACAATGCGCATCTATAATGATGGCAAATTATTCAAAAAACCATAAAACACTACCGTCAATCGTTGTAACGTTACAAGTTCTAGGACTTATTTCCACAAAATCATTGACTCCATAAACTCAAATTTGTATTACACTGTATTCTCCGGCAAATCTCTAAAGGAGTAATCCTTACAGCTTTCTCCCCATATATAATTGAAAAATATAATCAACCTTATGATACCCGCCATGCCTTATTATGGCTTCTTTGATTCCCTTATACACAGCTGCCCTGTTGCTATCCGGTAAACCTCTATGGTCGGAGTAAGTATCGAGAAGTGTGATGTATTCGCCCGCGCTATATGTCCGATACGCTTCGTAAAGCATCATCGTTACGTCTCTAAATCCGTACTGCTCTAGACTCTCGAAGCGGAATCCCTTATAGATTTCGGAGGGCTTCCCAAATTCATCATTGGATTTTCTAACCGGTCTTTCATTCGAGTTATAATAGGTATAATAGTATTTATCATATACCATTTGAATCTCTTCGTAGAGCTCTTCGCCTTCGGCT
>JAGFXQ010000059.1 GCA_017861355.1 Bacillota bacterium | reverse complement strand
GTCAAATTCGTCTCTTGGAGTTTGAGTGTTCTTCATATTCAAAGGCTTTGTGATGTTATTCATCACATATTCACTGAAGTCCTGACCACTCACTTTTTCCACCACCAACTGAGCCAGACTGAAGCCATCGTTACAATATACACTGAACGCCCCGGGATCTGCCTTAAGTCTCTGTTCCTTAAGATTCTGTAGTAATGCATCCATACTCAAGGTATCATTATCATCAAAAAGCATAGTACTACTGAAGGTACTTCCCATAAGGCCAGAAGAATGATTAAGCAACATTCTTACTGTAATATCCTTATATCGTTTATCTGCCATTGTAAAACTCGGTAAATAACTCACTACCGGCGCACTCAGCTTCACCTTGCCTGCCTCGACCAGCTGCATAATAGCCACCGCCGTAAATACCTTGCTGACCGAACCGATACCGTACATATTGTCTCCGGTTAAAGGCGCATCCGCTTCTTTACTATAGACACCGGATTGACCGGAGATTACAATTTCTCCTTGATCCATAAGAGCATATTGAACACTATTCTCTCCATAGACGGAAGTTAAAATGTCTGCGGTAGATTTAGCCTGTTTTGCAGCGTCATCATAGATCGATGCTGCCATCGCTTTCTGTGGTACATTCGGTATCATCAACAGAACAATTGCCAAAACCACAGCAATACTTGATCTCATCCATTTCTTTCTCATAATTGCCTCCCTTAGACTAAAGTTTATACTCGCAATTATAGCACTTTGGAAAATATTGTCCATTAGCTTAATCATTTTCTAATCAAATTATGAGCGTGTGCCAAAAGTCAGATTAGATATGTGGAATGAAAATCTGCGTATAAGCATTCATCTGGACTTGCCTTTCCCTCATGCGGAAAAGAATCCGCAATCGGCCGGTCTGCGCCATCTGAATACTTATACGCAGATTTTCATTATTCAGTATTAAGCATGACTTCTGGTATCTTGATCTTTATGAATATCTAAAGACCGAAACACGATATATTTTTCAGAAAATTCGTCATCATAATGTATGTTAAAGAATAATATATATTATTTAAATATATACCTTGACAGGCGATGTATCTACGAATATAATATTGCTTATAAAAAGGAGGTATTTACCATGTCAATTACATCGGACGTGATACGTGGCCATACAGAACCGATTATTCTGGCTCATCTGATTGATGGGGACAGCTACGGATATCAGATCAATAAAGAAATCATGGAAAAAACCAATAACTTATATGAGTTAAAGGAAGCCACCTTATATTCTGCCTTCCGAAGGTTAGAGGAGGCCGGTTTGATCCTCTCTTACTGGGGCAATGAGAATGTGGGGGCAAGACGACGATATTACGCTATTACAGACAAAGGCCGCGAGGCATATCAAGATTACAAGAAGGACTGGGAAAACGCTAAGAGCATAATCAATAGTTTATTAAAGTAGATGGAGGGGTCATCAAATGAATGAAAGAATGAGAAGTCATATTGAAACGCTTTTCGAAGACGCTCCTAAGACACGAAAAGCATTTGAACTGAGGGAAGAATTATTAGTAAATTCCGAAGAACGTTATCAGGACCTGATTGCAACCGGGGTATCGGATGATGATGCTTTTAAGCATGTCATCAGCTCGATCGGCAATGTAAGTGAGCTGTTCCAAGGCTTAGTGGAAGCGAAAGGTGAGGACAAGGAAGAATTAGAAGCCAGAGCAAAGAAAATCGCCGTCATCAAAACTGCTGCAGTTGGAATATATATCTTTAGCGCAGCCCTATTCTTGGCATTTGCGATGTTTGATATGTACAGTCCAATGGATCTCTCTACTTTGGGCTTAATAACAATGATTTTTATTGACATTATTCCGACCTGTATGCTGGTCTATGTATCAAATCTTTATCCGAAATATCAGAGAAAAGAGGATACCATTGTCGAGGATTTCAAGGAGTGGAAAAGCGAAAACAAAAAAGCAAGGTCGATCAAAGGAGCAGTATCCTGTATTGTTTGGACATTAGCTGTTCTCCTCTATTTTATAATCAGTTTCGCTACCTTTGCATGGTATGTTACCTGGGTCATCTTTATCGCAGCCGGGTGCGCACAGGCTATTGTTGAATTAGTATTCCGCTTAAAGGAGATGAAATAATGCGAAAATTTGTCATATCTATGATCGCTGCCTTTGGTGTGATCGCCCTAGGCCTAATTCTTATCATGGTGGCTGTCATTCGCTCCGGAGGGATCAGCTTCTCCTCACACACGTTTGGCAGTGGTGCTGATCTGGTGAAAACCACCAACCTTAGTATGGATGGCATCTCTTCTCTAAGCCTGGAATATTCCAGTGATGATATTATCTTCTATCAAAGTGATACCAAGGAATTAATTCTAAAGGAATATATGAATATCACACCGAAAGAAGAGGAATTAACCCAGATCAGGCAAACTTCTTCTGAAATTCGCTTATCCGGTGGAAAACGATACTGGCAGAATTGGGTCCTTAATCATTTCTATGGATATGTTGAAGTATACTTACCGGAAGGATATCAAGGAAGCATATCTCCAAGTACCTCCAGTGGTAATATCGAAACCGACCTTGTACTGAACCTATCGGAGCTGAATGCTTCCTGTACCAGTGGAGATCTTACATTTAACGAAGTGTATGCCGAAGATATTCGTGCCGCAGCTTCCAGTGGCAATATCAACTTTGCGAAAGCGGAAGGCAAGCGGAGCTTCGCTACCTCCAGTGGTAATATCGAAGTAAACGGCGGCAACGGTGATACCGACGCTTCCAGTACCTCCGGTAATATTACGATTGGGAACGGTATCGGTAGCCTGAGTGCAGCTGCTTCCAGTGGAAATATTACCGTAGAAGGTATGGATGGCAAGAAGGATATCGAAACCACCTCCGGTGAGATTCGCCTTTCTGATTGTGGCGGTTATACTTCTGCCACTGCCTCTAGCGGTAATATCGAGATCTCGGAGCTTGGAGGCGCAGGTGATTTTGAAAGCACCTCCGGTAATATTGAGGTATCCTTCACTGACGAACTTGCTCAGAGCAACGAAGATATCCGGGCGAACGCCTCTAGCGGAGAGATCTCTCTGCAGCTACCTGGCAGCCTTAGCTTCAATTTTACAGCCCGTACTTCCAGTGGCGACATTGACACATTCTTTGATGACAGTTTGAATTATAAAAAAGACGGGGATTATGCAGAAGGTACCGTCGGTGCCTCTCCGGCTTTCGACCTGGACACTGCAACCAGCAGCGGAAATATAACGATAGAACAGAGATAATCAATACATTTTTACATTTAGAAGGGCTGTTGAAAGTACTGGTTTACAAACATTGTGGTTTATATCATCATTCTCCCTTGGATGATATAAACCACAATGAATGTAGGTGTGTACCTTTAACAGCCTTCTTCTCGTTCCTGATTATCGGAATGATTCATTGTTTTTCTATTTGGATTACATCTCTCGTAAAATATCTTTGTCTCTACATTCCCTTCAAAAGCTCGGTGAGCTCCTCTAACATCTCTTTGTCTGACTGGGAAACTTTTACGTTTGTACTCAGGTTCTTACCATCCGGTGCCGTAACGGTAATCTCGATTACGGAACCTTCATTGATACCATTGCTTTGTACTGCACTAATAAATTGTGGGAATCTGGGATGATTCTTTACAAATCCTTCCCATAACCCTTTCATCTTAAATAATTTAGCCGGATTAATCATATGCATTCCTCCTAAAAATCAATCTGTTGTTAATTAAAAAATAAATATCCTTGTCTGTATACGGATGGACCGTGAATGGCTCACTAATCCAGATCACCTATCGGTCTAATCTCACTAAACTTCAGGAACCTGCTCGCAGCCATAATAGAGAATACTACCCAAGGTATCAAGGATAGAAGAGAGAATATCATTCCTACGATACCGGCATTTGACGGAACAGTCATCAGAATTCCGGCTATCAAACCAAAGGTTGCCATTCTCTTGGTATATAACTCACTTTTATACATCACTGTCGAGATAATCAGTAAGGTAATACCGTTCAGTATATAGTAGACAAGAAATGCTGTTCCCGTCCAGCTTTCGACTAACATCTGCCCCACCGCCAGATATACGGTCTTGTCCTGTGACGCAGACGCACTATAATATTGATTACTTACCGATAGCATCTCAAAAGCAGTATTTGATGAAAAATATGCAGCTATTCCGATTAAACCCAGGACAATTGCAATGATCATCATACTTTGATTGGTCCTTCTTAAAGTAAAGTAGAAAGAAAGATACATAATTATAATAATGATATTATCAATTGCAAAGAACAAATCCATCTCAATTAAGCCCAGAAGCCAATTGTCATGAAACAGTTGAAACCATCCCTCCACAGTTTCCGGCGGAAAAGAAATCGAGAATATAATAACCTGGATTGGAATTATTATTGCCATAATGATAGCCAGAATACCACTGATTTTAAAAAGCAATCTCCACTTTGATAAGCCATCTTCGTTTTTTATCGTAAGCTTCATAATCATCCTCCTTATAAGTTACAATCTGCCATCCAATGACAGGTGATCCATCCATAATTATACTATAAAGGTTATATTATGGAAATGTTTTTTATCGTACTAGACCTATGCTTTTTAAGCAAACCGGGAACAGAAACATATGTCAATCATAAAATATATCATAGTATTCTGTAGTTAATTGCGAAACACAACTAAGATAGGTGTGTATACCTTATAACTATCTTTGTATCGCAATTATCCAAATTTTATAACTATGAAAGGAATGAATTATGTTATCTGCAAGAGACTATATCAGTCATTCACTTGAGCTACACTTATTCTTCAGTAGAATTATGAAGGAGCACTCCTTCTTTCTTGAGATGGGGTTTACGCCAAGAGATACCGAATTTACTCAACAGGCAGATCGTTTTCGTAAAGAATTTGACAAATTACTAAGCGATGCAGTTGCTCTGTCCAACGGAGTGGTAAATCCTGAGGTTCTGGAATCCGGAGAAGTAATCACAAAATACACTTTGGAAGCGGAATCTGCTTCTGCCTTCTATACCGGCATTGATATCGCCACTGAAATAACGCGGGCCGAAGCCGGACTGGCAGGTAATGAGATGAGACCACTTACTCCAGCACTGGAGGAGAAGGTATACTATCTAAATCAGAAAGCGATCGATCTAACAACAAGATTAATCCAGTTCAAATCCACGATACTGACCAATGTTCTCTCCTGTCGGATATTCACCGTAAACTATCCGCTGCTGTTGGATCACATCCTGCGTGAAGCGAAGTTTTATCTTCATATGGTCCAACGTCTGCAAAGTAGAGAAACGCTCAGTATCCGTAGAGAAATTGTGGAACAGGAACTCTTCTGGAACCGGATCATGGCAGAGCACTCCAAGTTCATCCGCGGTTTACTGGATCCGGACGAAGAGCAATTGATTGAGACTGCGAATCAGTTCGGTCATGAATTTGATCATCTGGTCGAGGAATCAAAGGCAGCTATGGATCGGACAATTCCGATTGAGAAAGTCACGGAAGACAGCCTTGCAGCTACAAGAGAGATTCGCGAATTTAAGACTCAGGCAACCCAGGGTCTGATTGATTGTAAGATTAAATCCATCATTATCCCTCTGCTTGGTGATCACACCCTGCGTGAAGCCAATCACTTCCTCCGACTTCTGAAGATGTTTGAGCGCTAAACAAGCTCTTCTATGCCAGGAATGAGCAAAAGCCTGTTGGGCGTAAACCACACCAACAGGCCCTTTTAAATGTATCTATAAATCAGAAAAGATTTTCATTATTTAATCTTATAATTCAGAAGCCTATTCTTGAATTCTTCGTAGTCCCTTATTTATCTCTACTGCTGTTCTGCTGTCTATCAGATAATGAACCAAAAGAGTAAATACATAAACAACCAGAACTACCACCACAAAAGGTAAAACAATCGTCCATTGTGTCAGTAACCCTGCCACATACCCAAAGCTGATCAAGGTAAGCTCTAATACCAATAAATGCAGTGCTCTTCTGAAAAGCATACCTTTTACACTCAGTTCTCGTCGTGAATATAGTACCATGGAGGGAAGCACTGCCACAGCACCGATAATGAGAGGTGAGAAATATGCCTCATAACCAAGGACCGTATCCGGGTCGAAATTCATACCCAGTACTGCGATTGCTACATTTATTCCTGTTACAATAATAAAGTAATCCATCAGATTTTTCTTAACAAAACCCAGTAAGCTCATCGATCGTCCTTCTTTCCAAATCCTTTAAATCTGTAATATTTTCTTCAGCTCCGGCACATATTGCCTCGATATAATAACCTCTTCCCGGTTCAATAGTTTCGCTGTAAATCTGCCGTTCATTGCCGGCTTGACACATTCTACCTTTAACAGATTCACCAGGATGGATTTTGAGCATCGGAAGAATTTCCTGTTATGATAGTCCTCCTCCAGCTCATATAATTTATTCTTAACTTCATAGACATGATCCTTTAGGTAAGCATAAACCTTATTATCAACACCCTCAAAGTAATAGATATCCCGTAAAGCAATCTGAAATATCTGAGCTTCCTCATACCCTGAGATCATTCCATCTCTTGCCCGAATAAAGTCGGCAATCTCGCGGATCTCCTCATTCACCTTATAACACCGGATCAGGATATTTTCCTCTTCACTTTTGCTGATATTTTCAATGCGTACCTTCATGTCTTCTCCCAAACTGTAGCTTCTAATATTGTGATGTAAGATCGATTGCTTCTACACCTTTTAAATAATGGTTAAAGTATACTAAAATTATATGATTCATGGTATCGATACAATAGCGGCTGTCTACCTCACCTGTCCCGAGCATTCCTGCAAGTGTTGGTGAAAACAGAGGAAGATCGGTGAAGTTCAAATGCCCAGCCCCTTTGATTACGATATCTCTGGCATCTACTGCATTGGCGGATGCAAAGGTATTCGCATAGTCCATACCAATCTGGCCGGCTTCTGCAAAGTGCTCCTCATTATAGAGGTTCAACAACGGAACCGGATAAGTCTCGTCATTCAGCACAGTCTTACCATCCTGGAAGGCTACCTCTTCTCCGAGCATAGTACCATCAACCACAATTACAGCATCGATATCCTTTCGTTCTCTTCCTAACTCTGCTGCCGTCGCTCCGCCAAGGGAGTGACCAAATAATCCGATCTTATCCGGATCAATGAGGTGATACACCTCATCGGAGGAGGGGGTTTTCACCTGTTCTAATACTGAATCCAGTATAAAATTCATATCCTGTGATCTCAGCTCTAACCATTGCCTGGTCAGTTCATAGGCCTTCTGTTCATCATAATCCCCATTGGTCACCGCAATCGCATCATTGATAAAGTCCATATTTGCAATAGTCATCTTACCATCCGTCTGCTTTGTGAAGAAGGCATGATAGGTATGGTCGATGCTGCATACCACATAACCATTGCTAGCCAATTCCTCGAAGGTGGAAGCATTGCTACCGCGAAAGCCGAAGGAGCCATGGGAAAATACCGCCAGAGGAAACACCTCATTCTCTGCCTTAGGATACCAGAACTGTATGGTTACCTTTCGATGTTCCGCTTGATCGGAGAAAGTCTCCATCCGGTTTGTATCTTCCATTGTATAGCTCACGGTCTCGACCGGATAATTACCGGTGATTGCTAATGGCTTAAACTGCGGAAACATGATTGCCGGCAGGATCGCAAAGCCAATCAGAAAGCAATTCCTTATACCTGCTAGAATAACATATTTTGGGTGATATGTCTTTATTTTTTGTTTGTTTTGCCGGATAAAATACATCACAGCCAATACTGTCTTACAGAATAAAATCAGGGTAAGCATAAACCAGCGAAATCCCCAGTTCAGTACTCCAAAGAGCAGAAGCCCCAACATTAATGTAAATACACTACAGATTACGATTCCTCTCGTTCTCTTCTGATATGACTTAGTAACCAGACAATACGCGGTAATACCAACCTCCGCTAATAACATAATAATGAAAATGATAATTCCCAACATAATAATACTCCCTTCCATTTGCTGATGAAACAGCTTCATGGAAGGGAGTATATCGCGATAAAGTGGTTCTTTCAATAAAATCGTAGGTAAGATGCATAATGTTCATGTAAGTTGCATTTCTACCAAAATTTATCCAACTGAAGGATCAATTGTTGCAGGATACCCATCGATTATTTGGTTACTTCCTCAATCAGGTTCTCACCAATTCCGCTTACATTGATATTCTTGGTGGTTCTGGCTTCTAGGCTGTCTGCCATTACAATACTCTTCATATCGATACCGACTGCACTTTGTACTGTATCAAAGACTTTAGCAAGAACGGTCGGAACATTATCCGATACATTCTCGATACCGCCACCATAAATCTTGATATCGGAGATCTGTCCAAGCGGCTCTGCAATTGCTTTTGCAATTTCCGGCAGCTTCTCAATCAACTTATCTGCCATCGCAGCTCCCGTGTATTTCTTATAAGCTTCTGCCCTCTTCTCCATCGCTTCCGCTTCTGCAAGACCCTTTGCTTTTATTGCTTCTGCTTCTGCAAGACCGACCGCACTGATTGCCTTCGCTCTTGCTTCACCGTTGAGTGCTTCTGCATCCGCCTGTGCCTTTGCCTTCACTACGATTGCTTCTGCTTCTGCGTTTGCCTCTGCCTTCTTAGCCGCTGCTCTCGCTTCTGCGGCAGCGATCTGCGTATACTTCTCCGCGTCCGCTTCCGCTCTCTTTTGCTCGCGCTCCGCATTCGCCGGCTCAACAACCTTCGTCTTTAATTCTTCTCTGGTCTTCTCCGCACGACGTTGCTCCAACTCGGTCTGCTTCTGCTCTCTTGCGATTTCAACCTGAAGTTGAGCTTCCTGCAATTCCTTCTGCTTCAGCTGTCTTAAGATATCGGCCTCCATCTGGGCAGCAATAATATCTTTATTGGTAATGCTCTTCTGAATCTCATAGGCAGCATCTGCCTTTGCTTTCGCGGATTCCTGTTCGCTACGGTACTGCGCTTCCTGTACTTCCTTTGCCTTCATGGCAGCACTTACTTCGGTCTGAGCTTCCAGGCGGGCTCTTTCCCCCTCTTTGGTAGCTTCAGACTTCTGGATTGACTCTTCCTTCAGTGCATTTGCCTGAGCAATCTCTGCGTCCTTCTTCTTCTCGGCAATCTGCTTCGCACCAAGTGCTTTTATGTAGCCATTGGTATCGTTGACATCCTTGATTGAGAAATCTTTTAATTCCAGACCCATCTCACCAATCTTTGTACCAACTACCTCTTGCACCTTCGCGGAGAAAGCTTCACGGTCGTTATAAATCTGTTCTACCGTCATGGAAGCGACGATTTCACGAAGCTTACCTTCCAGAATCAGTGTAACCTGCTCTGATATCGAAGATTGGATCTGATTCTCATTCGAACCGGTGAATTGTTCGATTGCCAGATAGATGCTTTCCTGCGTATTTCTAACTTTAATTACTGCTGTACCGGCTACGTCAATCGGTACACCTTGTGAAGACATCGTCTGTGAGGTGTTTATGTTTAATTGGATGTTACCTAAGGAGATCGTATCCGTTCTCTCCAGAATCGGGATTACCACTCCACCGCCACCGGTAATAATTCTCTTCTTCATACCGGTAACTACCATTGCCTTATCTTGTGGAACCTTCTTCCACATACTGAATATGCTGACCAGAATAAAAATTAATGCTGCCACTGTAACCACAGTGATGATGATGGGGCCGAATTCGACGCCCGATGATGCTAATAATACCATTTTTTACCCCTCCATAATGATGATTTTAATGTACCTTTTGTTACTCATACTTGTTCTTTGGTTCAACAGTGAAAATACCATGATCGATCTTAATTACCTTAACGATTCGACCGGTTTCAAGCCGCAGCTGCGGATCGGCACATCTCGCCGGATAGCTTACATGAACATCTTTTAGGGTATTAAAGCTCACTGTACCAAGCTGCCCGGGAAGAATAGTATCCACTACCTTTCCGTCATACATCAGTAGCTCATTTTCATTGATTCCATAGTTCCTTTTTTGTATCCTCTTAAGAGTCTTTATTATTGTCTGTACAATCACGCCGGCGATATACCCCGCGATTGCAGCAACCACAAAGGTTAAAATATGGTTACGATCCGATAGTACCATGATGGAACCTACCGCACCAAAGGTGATCGCCATTGCAGACAGTGCCATCAAGGAAGTCGGAAGAAAACCAATCGTTAGTACTGCTCCTGTGTCAAAATCAGGTCCGGTAGCAACTCCGGCATCCATCGCACCCCCGTCACCAACATCCACATCGATGTCTGGATCAACATCGATGTCAGTATCAATATCGATATCAGCATCAATATCAATGTCGGCATCAATATCAATATCAGCATCCACATCAGAACCACCGCCTAAGGAGCCTAAAATCACACTCAGAAACGGAAGTACCGCTCCTCCGGCCAGAAAGCATAGATAGACTGTTAACATGATACCTACCCCCTTTATTGTAACAATCTGGTTGTAGTATACCAAACATTTACTATTTGTGGAAGTTTTTTAATCAAATTTTTACAATAATACAAATAATCTCTAATAATTCATGCTATAAAAGATCAAGAATGGTTCTTCGGGAAACGGTTATAGATAAATGAAATCTTAATAATTCTGTTATATTAATGACTCAATTTTGCCATGGTATAGAATTAGGATGTCAGAAGTATTCGGAACGTTTCGAATTCAGACAGAAAAGGAAGATTAAGATATGAACATAAGAAAAAGAACATTAGTAATTTTATCGATCCTGTGTGCAGGGTTATTCCTGTCTGCCTGCAGTCATGAGGTTAAGGAGAATAGTAGTCCTTCTGTAACCACCATACCGACTGGGGAAGCGGAAATGGTTATTACCCCTGTCCCTGACCCCGGCGGTGCAATACCCCAATCTAGCATACCTACAAAGCCAACAGAAGCACCCACCGATTTAGAAGCAACGATCCTACCTACTCAGATTCCTACCATTGTACCCACACAAGAAGCCAAGGATGACATTGCCCATAGCAATACTGTTCTGAAGGAAGGATCATTCCTATATTATAAAGAGGGAAGTTATAAGAGAGGTGACTGGACCAGTACCTGTAAGTTAGTTGCTGAGAACACTGAGACCGGTGTTAAGAAGGTTCTTACCTCCTTCGCAGCAGAGGAGTTCTATCTTCAGGAAGGATCCATCTATTATACTGACCATAGCGATATCTATCGAATCAATACGGATGGCAGTCATAAAACGAAGCTCTATGACGGTAATGCAGCTAATGCTTCTATTATAAGAATCACCGGCGATTATCTGTACTTTTATTTCTCTATGGAGGGGCAGATCTTCAGAATTAATATCAATGGATATAGCAGAAACAGAAAATTGCTGGCACAGAATGCAGCTGAGGTTACACTGCTCGGAGATAGAATCTATTATACGGTGAAGGGAATTAATGATATTGCGGATCTGGATTCCACCGACCGCCTATTCTCTATGGCACTGGATGGTTCCGATAAGAAAGAAATATATGAAAGCTACGATCTCTATGATTTGACTTCGAATGAATCCGGAATTTATTTTATCGATCTTCCAACGAAGGATACCTCCGAAGCATATCTTTGTAAGTTGGATTCCTCTGCTGTGACTACGAAGCTTTGCACCTTGAAGCAGGAAGAGCTTAGCAAAAAGGGTGCTGTCTCCTTCAATAGTCATACCTTACAGCTTCACTGTGCAACAGATACAACCCTGTATTACAGTGTTACCTATCGGGCTGTTCCGAATACTGAACTGTATTCCATCGGTAGTAATGGTGACAACCATATGCTTTTGTTAAATATTAAAGATTTGAGTGATCTTAGTCCGAATGCTTATCTAAGTACTGTCCGGATCGATGAAAATCATCTTATTCTGACGATAGATTGTGACGATGATGCTCCCCAAACTTATTTGTTAGAGCTTAGCAACAGCCATGCTTCTAAGCTTGACACAACTATTTATCTTGGTTCCTCACTGGATATTCTCGGTGATGAAGTCTTTGTTGCGAAGGCACAAGAACCAATATCTTATGGCCTCTATGGTGATTTTATTTATCAAAGGCAGAAGCTTTCCGAATTCGTACGCTAGTGGTGAATCACAAGAAGGTAGTTATGCTTCGCTTCTCTTAGCAGCATTGCTTTTGTTCATCTTCTCAATCTGGTAGGCAACAAATTTGCCGATGGTATCATTTGGTTCTGTGAATTCACAAGCATATTGATATCCTGTTCCATTCTTAAACTCATCTACCCTGATTATCATTCCGGTCAGGGTCTCTTTGTTATTCTTATTCACGCGGAAGCTAATCTCTATCTTTGCTTTCTGGTCAATCTGATTATTACTTAGGATCCCCATTCCGTTCATACTGATGTCCTTCAGAATACAGCGAAGACTCTCCGTATGACTCTCTGTGATAATCTTGGCATTAATATTTTTGCCTATATATAATCGATAGGACTTACGATAATCCACAATCAAAGCTTCATTATCCGACTGGACAACATACAGTTTTTGTCCATTATAAGACATAGAACGGAGTCCTACATTCTTAAAAATATACAGACCCTCATTGGTCTTATAGGTCAAATGTACATGGAATAGATGTGTAGCCGGAATTGTCTTGCCGGCATTCTTAATCGCAGACACATAAACAGCCTTGGCATTCTTGTAAAGCAACCCCACGCCAACCTTAAAACGTTCTCCCATATAATAGAACTGTAGTTCCACCAATGTATTAATCGGTATCTCTAGTAATTTCATAAAAACCCCTTAAGTAATTCATATTGAAGTCTTCTTGTGAGTAAAAACGAATTCCTGTTGGTAATCGATTTACCATATTCAGTGAAAAGTATAACATGTTTATAATAAATTATGTCATATTATGGTGTTTTATGATATGATCCAATTACATATTCTTAAAATCTAAAAATTACTCCGAATCTACAATCAGGATTGGCGCGATCATTGATACCCTATGTATTTCCTCCGCAATTGTCGGGTGACTACCAGTTGCTTTTACATTAACTCAATATACTTAAGATAAAGTCATGCTTAGTCTGAATATTTGACTTTATATATTCGTAGACTGATTTTCGGAATAAGGAGATGTATGATGTATAGCATTACTATTGACTCAAACACAAAAATTGTAAATGTCGTGCTTTGCGGTTTTATGGGTAAGGAGGAATTAATAAGTTTTACAACTGAACTAAATTCATTATTGTCACAGTTGAAAGAACACGAATATTCCATGTGCGCTGATTTCGGAAGACTAGATCCTATACCTCAAGATAGCTTTCCGTTTTTTATTGAAGCTTCTGGAAATTCCATGCTTATCATGAAAAAGTTAGCTGCTGTGCATCACCGAACAGTAACAGAGATGCAGATGAGAAGAATCGAATCTATAGCAAAAGATAGGAATAACATTAGTAATGATAAAGTATTTCATTGTAAAACACTAAGAGAAGCTATGACTTATTTAAACTGTGAAAGATAGTGAAATAAGAAACAGCAGGACGTCATTGGACCGTCCTGCTGTTTCTTAATCGCTAGAAAATCTTGATAAATATAAAATTGCAAAATACCCAAGTACAAAGGTAACAATTGATATTAGCACGGAAGGTACCCACCAGGACAAACCTGCACTGTCAGGTATGACCGGTATAATCTTATCCCGGAAGATCTCTGAGGTTGATCCAAGAACGAACCCAATGATCATGCAATACGTCTGATGAGGGAATTTATTCATCGTCCATTCGATTGGCTTGGTGATCAGGAAGATACCAACTAATGTTGAGAGACCGATAATACCGATATAGACCAGATTAAAATCAGTAATCGCAGCCAACATTGTATCATACATACCAAGAACCAACAGCATATGAGAGGTACTAATTCCGGGAAGCACCAATGCGAGGGCTATAATTATTCCTGTCCCCAGAACCAGTAGATAATGGGTAACTCCAGTTCCTGAACTGATGTCAAAGTTACCGACCGGTAGAAAGCCGATTGCAATGACCACAACCAGTCCGAAGAGAAAATAGAGTGCTGAGGAAAACTTCAGCTTTGACTCCTTTGTCTTCTTATAAAGTGCGGGAATACCTCCGATTACCGCACCTAGAAAGAAGAAGGATACCGGCAACGGAAAAAGCTCGAGCAACCACTCAATGACAAAAGCCAGAGAACCGATACCCACTGCTGCACCGATACAGAATTTCATTAAAAATATTATATTTCCCTTGATATCCTTTAAAAAGTTGCTGATTGCACCAATCAGTTTATCATATATTCCAAGTAAAATAGCCATCGTCCCACCGCTTACTCCGGGAACGCTCATGGAGGAACCAATGACGAAGCCTTTTAGGATAATCGCCAGGTTACTTTTCAATTTGTTGTTCATGTCTTCTAAGATATAGTAAAACCCTTCTATATCTTTCCCCTTTCTCAATAATTTCTATTATATCCAATTCCAACACAATAAGAAGTATACTATGATAAATATCTATTGTAAAGTATCCTGCCTTATAACTCACAGTAAATACATAATTTAGAGGTCAGATACCTCTGTCGTAAGGTGGAGTAAACCGGTCGAAGGATAAGGCTATTCCATATGAAAATAGGCAGATAAAATTTCACATAAATATTGATTGACCGAATCGGTTTATGGTGTTACACTTGCATCATAAACCGATTCGGTCTATACTTTTACGGAGGTGATACTTATCGACAAATTCAATAACATACCGGTAGAAAAGCAGAACACCATTATCAATGCCGCTCTCAAGGTGTTTGGTAAAAACGGATACAAGAAGGCTTCGGTCAATGATATTGCCGAGGCTGCCGGAATATCCAAATCCATGGTGTTTCATTATTTTGGTACCAAACGGGATCTCTACTTCTATCTGATCGAGCTCTGTGGAAACTTAATCGTAGGTGAAGTACAAGAGAAATTTGACCCAGGCATCACTGATTTTTTTGACCGTATTATTCTTACCTCAGAGATTGAGATGGCTGCTGCCAAAAAATATCCTGCTGCCATGTCCTTTCTTACAAGCTTCTATCTTGAAGACTGCGAGGAGGTCAAAGCAGATATTCAGGCAATCCTTGCTAAGGGCGAAGGAGACCGGCAAAAAATCGCATTTGATGGAACAGATTTCTCAAAGTTTAAAGAGGGAGTCGATGTCAAGCTGGTCCTGAAAATGCTGATGTGGATCACGGACGGATTTGTAAATAGTACAAAAAACAACGAAATGCAGGATTATGACAAAGCTTACCAAGAGATTTTTGATTGTTTGATGTTACTTAAGAAGAATCTTTACAAAGAAGAATATCTGAAGGATTGATTTAAGCTCTTGACCGGCTTTGAATAAGAATGCAAATAACAGGGAGGACACAGTGATGAATGTAATAGAGATCAAAAAGCTAACCAAGAATTACGGGAAAGCCAGAGGAATTATTGATGTAGATTTAAATGTGGAACAGGGAGAGGTGTTTGGCTTCATCGGTCCGAACGGTGCTGGAAAATCAACCACGATACGTACTCTGCTGGGACTTATCTATCCTACTTCGGGCAGTGCTACAATCTTTGGTAAAAACTGTACCGAATCACCCGAGGTACGGAAGGAATTGGGGTACCTACCTTCGGAGGTCTTTTATTATGATAATATGAAGGTCATTGATCTGTTAAAATATTCTGCCAGCTTCTATCACAAGGACTGCACAAATAGAATCAAAGAGCTCGCAGAAATTATGGACCTTGATCTAAAGAAAAAGATTGATGAGTTGTCTTTCGGTAATAAGAAGAAGGTCGGTATCGTTCAAGGTCTGCTTCATGAACCAAAATTGATTATCCTGGACGAACCGACAAGCGGTCTTGATCCTTTGATGCAACAGAAGTTCTTTGAACTGATTGAGGAAGAGAACAAAAAGGGTGCAACCGTATTCTTCTCCTCCCATATCTTAACTGAAGTTCAGAGGCTTTGTAATCGGGTGGCCTTCATCAAAGAAGGCAGAATTATCAAGGTTGAGAAGATGAGTACCTTACAGGAGAATACCTATAAGAGAATCAATATTGAAGCAAAAGCCGGGATCTCAAGCGAAGCTTTTAATTTAAGAGGAGTCAGTGATTTTACTGCCAAAGGAAATACTGCGAATTTTATCTTCAAAGGAAATATGAATGATATGATAAGAAAATTATCCGAGGTTGAGCTTCGAAATATATCCATCACAGAACCGGACCTAGAAGAAATCTTCCTTAATTACTATGCGAAGGAGGAATAAGACATATGAACATTTTTCTATATGAAATTAAATCCTTGTACAAATCAACCTTGATCTGGATCTGCTCCTTAATCGGTCTGTCTGCATTATTTCTGTCGGTCTATCCCAGTATGACTGAGGATGCTGCGGGCTTAAGAGAAATCATCGGTGGTTATCCCGAAGCGGTAAGAGCCATGCTTGGAATCAACCTGGATTATATTACATCGATTCTAGGCTTCTATTCCATGATATTTTCATTCGTCATTCTCGCCGGAGCCGTTCAGGCAATGAACCTTGGGCTAGCTATGTTGACGAGAGAATCCAGGGAGAGAACCGCTGATTTTCTTCTGGTAAAGCCTGTGTCACGTTTTACGATCGTTACCTCCAAGCTTTGTGCTTCACTTACCTTGATCATCGCAACAAATATTGCTTTCAGTGCAATTTCCGCCTGGATTGCGAATCGGGTTAAAATCGAAGCCTTTGATGGTAAACTTTTCTTTATGATTAATCTGACCCTATTATTTGTACAGCTTATCTTCCTGGCACTGGGTATGGTGATTTCCTTGTTCTTCAAAAAGTTAAAAGCTGTCCTGCCGGTTTCTCTTAGTATTGTCATCGGCATCTATATGATTGGTGTTCTATTTGCCACCGACAAGGAGGATGTGATACGTTTTCTCTCACCCTTCCGATACTTTGATATCACTTACATTATCGAGAACGCAAGCTATGAAGGGATCTACCTGATTACCGGTGCTGTGATCATGGCAGTCTCAATCATCTCCGGTTATCTAATCTATATCCGAAAGGATATTCATGCTTAACCATAGAACGAATCATGAAAAGGAGGTTCAATATGAATATTTTTATCAGAGAATGGCGAGCTAATCGAAAGGCGTTGATCATATGGAGTGTATGCATGATCCTATTCGTGCTGATTGGTATGAGTAAGTACACGGCTTATTCCACAGAAGGCGGGAGTGATATTTTCAATCAAATGCCCACAACCATGAAAGCACTGCTCGGAATCGGTTCCTTCGATGTAACTACGATGAGTGGTTTTTATGCATTCCTATATCCCTATCTGGCACTGACTACCGGAATTCATGCCGTGTTGCTTGGCAATGGTATTATCGCTAAGGAAGAACGGGATAAGACGACTGAGTTCTTAATGGCGAAGCCTGTCTCCCGTGCTTCGATTATTACAGCTAAACTGATGGTAGCAGTAATCAATGTCCTCATCATTAACCTGATTACTCTAGTATCATCCATCCTTATGGTATCTGCATATAATAAAGGTGAGAGCATCACCGGAGAGATCGTTGTATTCCTAATTGATATGCTGATCACCCAATTGATCTTTCTAACCATCGGCACCTTATTGTCTGCATTCTATCGGAATCCTAAGGCTTCCGGAGCACTGGCCACCGGGATATTATTTGGAGCTTATATCATCTCCAAGGTTACCGACATTACTGATCAGCTGGGCTTCCTAAACATATTATCCCCTCTGAAGTATTTCAGCTATCAACGCATTGTGGAGGGAAATGGTCTGAATATAGGAATCGTATTGCTATCGATTGCTCTGATTGCTGCATGCACCTCACTTACCTACCTTTGCTATCAGAGAAGAGATCTTAGCATCTAGTAATAGCTTAAAATCGGTTAATACAAATTAAGAGACTGCTGTAAATAGAATTTTTCGAACATAGCTTGATTAAGCAAGATATCTTCGTCAATTTCATTTACAATAGTCTCTTTTCTTACTGATGAATGAAAAATTTATTCGAATAAATAAATTCACATTCACTTCATTTGTTTTTATATCCAAATTCCTCATACTTTTGGTTTAATTCGCTCTATGTACCAGCTGAACGTCATTCCTTGTTCCGCGTTTTACTTGATACATCGCCATATCGGCTGCATAGAAGTAATCCCAGATCTTATTGCCTGCCTTCGGTACCGAATTACGAATTCCCTGGGATATGGTTACAATCGGCTCAACCGTGGAGTTCTTATGCTTCATATTAAGGGCGATGATATCCTGTTTTAACTGCCCCGCTATCTTTAGGATCTCCTCATCTGTCATATTTTCATAAATGACGATGAACTCATCTCCACCATAGCGAGCACAGAAGATCCCCTGTTCCATCAGGTTGAGTAAAAGCCGGGCTATCTTCTTCAGACATTTGTCACCTGCCTGATGACCATAGGTGTCATTATATTGCTTAAAGCAATCAATGTCGAAGATTTCAACTCCTAAGCTACTACCATTTCGAAAAGCTTTATCGAAGGCATTCTGAGAGTACTCATTCAGTTTATCACGATTTGGCAGCTTCGTGAGCGAATCTCTTTGTGACTTCTCAAGAAGGAGCTTATTCTCCTCCTGTATCAGCCGTTGCTTCTCTTTGATCGTTTCCAAGTCAATTCTCAACTCTATGGCTCTCTTTGCATTAGTTCGATTCTCATCCATCAATTGCCGTGACACTTGATAATAATCTGTGCATGCTAGCATATAACTCGGCTCATCCTGTATTTCCTTATAATATTGCACCTTTAAATTTAGTGTCCTCAGCAACATATGCGTAATGCCTGCCTGCCTTGTTAAGAATTCTATCCTCTCCTGAACTCTCCATAGATCCTCTAGGCGGTTCGCTTCCTGCAAAAGCTCGCAGAGCATAAAAGCTTCATCATACATATCAAGAATCGATGGAATCTCAATCACGATCTGAACGAGCCGATCCAGTAATTCATCTCTCTTTTGATGCTCTCCCAGAATATTGTAGAAAAGGGCTTCAAAGCTGTAAATTACCAACGGAAATTTAGTCTCTTCAATATACTGATCTCGCTGCTTTTCTACCTTGTGAAACCATTCATAAGCGGTCTCTGTCTCGCCCAGGCGCAGATAGCCAATGGCGAGTGTGGTCTCAGTAATGATCAAGTTCCTAACATTACTCCTGTTCTTCTTATCCCGATCAAAATAAATCATTGCCTTTTCCAGATATGAAATTGCTAACTTATATTCCTTCAGTGCCATATAAATCTGTCCAATATTGGTAGTTACAAGACCGGTCTCATAATTTAGACCCTTATCTTTACTATAAGACAAGGAGGTAAGATAATAATCGATTGCAGCCGGGATATTCCCTTGATTGTCCGCATTAATGCCAAGCATATTATAGGACCTGGCTAATAAGCCTGCATCGGAGACCTCATGTTGGTATTCCAGTCCCCGAACCAGATATTTATAGAATTTATCATATTCATTGTCATCAAAATAAGCCTCAGCAAGATAATAGTAGGCAAATCCAAGCAGATTACTGTCGCTCTGCACTTTTCCATGATTAATCAATTGCTTGCATATTTTTTTCGCCTCATCCGGCTGTTCAACACGCGAATCTAATACTTTATTGATTAACTCCTGAATACTTTTATCATAAATATTATAATTCATATGCTTCACTCCATACTCATCCTAGGTCTGAACCAATACGATCTATACTAAACTCATTCCTACCTATTTCACTTTAATACATTAAATCATAACACAGCAAGTTGTGTGATGCAAGATATTGTCCACGTTCAATTAATAAAATAAAGGGATATGATCTTGTAATCATATCCCAATACGAATCTGTACTGTCATTCTATTTGCTTAGCTATGAATATTTATCACGTCACAATAGTTATAATTAGGATTTCTTTATGTGTGAATGTGCACTCATTTCTCTTTTTACTTACTTTAATTTACCCCCATGAAAGACTAATTCATAGATCTTTGCCGATTGGCAGTAAATTTCCTCATGACCCTGGTACCATTCAAAGCTTCCGGTGGAATAACAATGATAAGTGTAATCACCGCTTTGATAGAGTGCAGGCCCTCGGTAAGGTGCTTCTTTTGTAATATGTCGCAAGGCTTCCTTCAAGAAATCTCCCGAGAAAGTATCGCCTAATAGCCGTCCCGTGTAATTCATACACCAAATCGGTTTTCCCTGATACCAGACTGCTTCTTCTCCTCCAAATTGCTCTGCACCTATATAGGTATCAATATACAGGTAATCTCCCTCACTAAAATGCAGATCCTGTGACTGAGGCCTGGATGGTGTTGTTCTCGGCCCGTACCCCGAATAGGTGGCTGCCTTTGCTTTCAATAAAAACTCGATTGTTTCTTCCGCACAAGTCGTATCTTTCGCTATATTAGAAAGAAAATAATCGCTTTCTTCCTCTTTTACAAGACGATCAATGCTAGTCTTGAACATATTACTTAACTTAATCAGATTATCAATATCAGGGTATCCCTGACCCAGCTCCCATTTTGTGACTGCCTGTCTTGATATCCCGATCATTTCTCCCAGTGCTTCCTGCGAAAGCCCTCTTTCTCTTCTTAGAATTGGTAATTTATCTTTAAAATCCATAGTTACCCCTTTCTTAAGCCAGATTTTATAATTGTAATTGACGTCTTTTACATTCCCTCATCTGTTGAAATAATCATAACATTTTTTAGGAATGGAATCTACCAACCAATCAGAACTATATACGCAACTATTGGTAGCAAAGATAGGAATGTAATACAAAAAAATCCGATTATGATCTTTTGATCCAAATCAGATTTTTATATATTACCTTCCGTATCTTTTGCCTCGTCTACTGTAGTCGGAGTTGCCTCCTCTTGATTTGCCTGTTCATAGGTCAATGAACGTTTTTGTATCGATTTTGCCTTTGTCGAGTTTAGCAAATTTCAAAACCTTGTATTTATATTTGTTTATCGCTACAGTCAAAAGGGGACATACCAAAGGTATATCCCCTAAAATCAATCATTATATAATTTGTATTTGAATCTGCATCGTTCTAATTGGATGTACCGATTGCGGTATCAGATTAGCTCTATGCTGCCAACTTCTGTCCTAAGGATAATCCCCACTCTTTCAGTGAGTCCACTACGGATGCGAAGTAGCTTACAGTTGCAGATGCTGTTTTTCCATCCTTTATCGTAATTCGGCCCTGTCCATAAGGATCACTGTACTTTTCACCGACTACGCCGTTCAGATATTTCTGAATATAACTGATTAATACCTGATTATCCAACAATACAGGCTGTACAACGACTTCGTTATCACGGAACATATTAATTCCGTCTCCGCCATTCAGCAGCATATAATTGTGTGATGCTAATGTATAGGTTTTCGTTAAATCGAGGGCTTGCCCTCCAACCATAACGTCCTTAACACGGTAAGCGCCTGCGACATTAACAAAATTCTTTTTGTCGTCAACCACTACTGTGGATGCTATGGAAGTATCAATGGTATAGGTTAAACCGGAAACCTGCAAGAAGCCGCCGTTCTCTGCCGGAGCTACACGTGCTGCCATCTCTAATGCATCCTTGATTTCCTGACCGGTTGCTTTCACAACACAGCCAACATTATTGAATGGATGTACTGCGATTACTTCACCAAAGGTGATATCGCCTGCATTAATGTCTGCTCTGATACCACCACCATTTACAAAGGCGATGTCAGCAGGGCCACTGTCTTTTCCTGACTTACCATTACCCAGAACATAGCGATA
>JAGFXQ010000058.1 GCA_017861355.1 Bacillota bacterium | reverse complement strand
TTCCTCACTACACTTTTAGTATATCATATGTGATAAAAAATGACAATTAATTTTTATCATTTATTTAACAAAAAATTTAACATTATATTAACATATATGAAGTTAACGAATGTTAAAATGTATAAAATCAATATAGAATGATTAAAACAAAAAAAATCAAATTTAAATGTATAATATAGATAAAAAATTCTGATATATTTAGGAATAACAGTCAAAAAGACGAAGCAGAAACTGTATATGTTAAGAGAATATTTGAACAAATGATAAATTAATATTAAAAATATGTTGAAATTGAATATAACCTGTGTTAAGATGTAGTTGAGCTTGAAAACGGTATCAGAAAATAACTGGGGGTACTTAAATGAAGAATGATAACAATAATGTTAATAGAAAGATAAAGAAAAGACATAAAAGATGGGGGCGAGATGATACCGAGCTTACCTTACTGGCACTTCCCACTGCCGTTTGGTATGTGCTATTTAGCTTTTTACCGATGTTTGGTATTATCATTGCTTTTAAGAATTATCGGATCGCTCCGGGACACAATTTTATATATAACCTGATACACAGTGATTGGACCGGAATTGATAATTTTAGATTCTTGGTAAAATCAAAGGATATCTTTATTCTTCTTCGTAACACCATTGGTTACAATCTGATTTTTATCTCGTTGGGTATCTTAATACCGGTTACCTTGGCTGTTATGATAAGTTTGCTTCATAGTAAAAGGAGCTCCAAGGTATTTCAGACGATGATGTTTTTTCCTCATTTCATGTCCTGGGTTGTAATTAGTTATTTTGTATTCGCATTCCTCAGCATGGATAAGGGTATTCTAAATAATATACTCGTTGCATTCGGAAAAGAGAAGATCCAGTGGTACATGGAAGGTAAGTACTGGCCGTATATTCTGGTGTTTATGAATGTGTGGAAGACCATGGGTTACAGTATGGTAGTTTATCTGGCCAGTATTACGGGTATCGATCAAAGTCTTTACGAAGCAGCAGTGATTGACGGTGCAACCAAGTGGCAGCAGGTAAAATACATTACCTTACCTAGTCTGAAGACAATCATCATTATGATGTTCATACTGAATGTGGGTCGTATATTCTATTCGGATTTTGGTCTGTTCTATCAGATCCCTCGTGGCAGTAGCGGACCCTTGTACAATGTAACCTCGACTTTGGATACTTATGTATTTACCGCCTTGCAGCAGTCAACACCGGTTGGTATGACCGCGGCAGCGACGTTCTTCCAGTCAGTTTCCTGTTGTGCAACCATCTTGCTTACGAACTGGATTGTGAAGAAAGTTGATAAGGATAGTGCGATTATCTAGAAGGGAGGACGATAAATATGAAAAATTCGAATAACGATGAAATGAGATTAAATCGAATTGGTAAAGGTACCAATTTTCTGTTTAGTATATTATTTTTAATTTTAGCTTTGGCTTGTATCATCCCGGTAGTATTTGTATTTATGATATCCATAACCTCAGAAGCATCATTAGCCAAATACGGATATCAGTTAATTCCAAGAGAATTTTCATTAAAGTCCTATCAGTTTTTGTGGGGCGAGAAAGCAATGATACTACGTGCTTTGGCAATATCTTTGCTAGTAACCGTAGGCGGTACGGCAATTGGTGTTGCGCTTACCACCTCCATGGGATATGTACTATCGAGACCTGGTTATAAACTGAACGGATTTTTAACCTGGATCGTATTTATACCGATGATCTTTAACGGTGGTATGATTGCATCGTATGTTGTAAATACTAACTTACTTTACTTAAAGGATAGTATCTGGGTACTAATTTTGCCTCTGGCAGTGTCATCCTTTAATGTTATTGTCTGTAAGACGTTTTTCCGAACAACAATTCCGGATTCTATTGTGGAATCGGCGAAAATAGATGGAGCTTCACAGCTCAGTATCTTCACCAGGATTGTATTACCGATTTCAAAGCCGGTAATTGCAACGATCAGCTTGTTTTTAACCTTCTCCTATTGGAACGATTGGTTTCAATCGTCCCTCTATATCTCCAATAACAAGCTGTACTCCTTGCAGGCTTTGCTGAACAGTATTCAGAGAAATATTCAGTTTTTGGCAAGTAATCCTTCCGCCGGAGTGTCATTGCAGCAATATAAGAACATGATGCCGCAGGAAGGTGCACGTATGGCAATTGCAATTGTAATCGTTATTCCGATTGCCTGTGCTTATCCATTCTTTCAGAAATACTTTATCTCCGGCTTAACCATCGGAGCAGTAAAGGGCTAAGGATATATTACTTTGTTGCTGTTGCCGCCTTAAAGGCCTGAGACGTCGATGGCAGAAAAGTCTATATATAATGTAAACGAGTAGTTTTTATCTATTAAGGAGGATGTATTATGAAAATGAAAAAGGTAGTAGCTATGCTGGCTGCATGTACATTGCTTGCAGCATCCTTTACCGGATGTGCCAAAGAGGCAAGTAAAGATAATGCAGATACAAATACCGTTACCACTGCACCTGCAGCAAACGATAACGGCACTGCTTCTGATGACGCATCAAAAGATGAAATTGTAACATTAAAGTGGATTACAGTTGGTGGCGGTATGCCTACGAACTATGACGCTTGGCAGAAGAGCATCAATGCATATCTTGGCGAGAAGATTGGTGTTAACGTAGATATGGAAGTTGTTTCCTGGGGTGACTGGGATAACAGAAGAAACATCATCATTAACTCCGGTGAGAACTTTGATATTCTCTTCACCGATGGTAATAAATATAATGCAGCTGCAAAGCTCGGTGCATTCCTTGATATCACTGAGTTAGCTAAGACAGCAGCTCCTGATCTCTACAACTATATTCCGGAAGATTACTGGAATGCAGTAAAGGTAGATGGCAAGGTTTATGCAGTTCCTACTTACAAAGACAGTTCTGCAACCAATTACTTTGTATATGATACAGAAAAAGCTTCTAAGTATCAGGTAAACTTTAAAGGCATCAAGAACTTCAGCGAACTTACCGATGGCTTAAAGGCTATGAAGGATGGCGAAGGTGTAACACCTTTCATTCTTGCTAACGATGGTGCAGGTGTTGTTACCATGAATTATGATAACATGGGCGCAGGTTTCCGTCCCCTTGGTGTTCGTTTTGACGATCAGTCTCGTAAGGTTGTTAATATCTTCGAGCAGGAAGATGTTCTAGCTCAGTTAGATACTCTTCATCAGTGGTACAAAGATGGAATCATCAATGCAGACGCTCCTACTTTAGCAGAATCTCCTGCATACCGTATGGTTTATACCGCACAGGGTTGGTCCGGTGCTGCTAAAACCACATGGGGTCCTAACATGGGCGTTGATGCAACTGCTGATCAGTTTGGCGATACCATCGTATCCAACGATACCGTACGTGGTTCATTAAATGCAATCAGTGCAAGCTCTCAGAATCCTGAGAAGGCACTTGCTTTATTACAGTTGATTAACTTAGATACTAAGGTTCGTGATGCATTCTACTATGGTCTCGAAGGCGAGAACTTCAATTACACAGCAGATAGCAAGATCGAGAAATTAAACAATGACTGGAATATGGCTGGTTATACACAGGGTACCTTCTTCACTGTTTCTCAGTTAGCAGATGCTGACTTCAACCAGTGGGATGAGGTTAAGGAATTAAATGCAAACGCTAAGCCTTCCGTATTATTAGGATTTACCTTTGACACTTCTAAGGTAGAGACAGAATTAGCTCAGTGTAATGCCGTATTTGATAAGTATAAGAGCGTTCTTTTAACAGGAGCTCAGGAGCCTAGAGAACTTGTAAAGCAGATGAGTGAAGAATTAAAATCTGCAGGTTATGACACCCTGGTTACCGAAGCTCAGGCTCAGGTAGACGCTGCATTTGCAAAATAATAATTTCCCCGACACAAACTAATTTAAAGGGTAATCATGTTATAAATTATTGAAAAGAACTAATTAGTATTAAATAATGAGGTTGCTGCAAGAGGCATAAGGTTCTAGCACAAATTGCAGCAGCCTCTTATATATGAAAAGTTAGCCTTACAAACTTTTTATTAATCATGTAGTTATAAAATAGAAAGTTCGCGAGGCGTGCTTTCTGGCGTATACGAGTATAAGGAGGCCTTGAAATGAGTAAAATTATCGGAAATTCTTTGCCCAACATTCCGTGGCAAGAAAAACCGGCCGGATACATAATGCCGGTATGGCGTTACACAAACAATCCAATCATCGGAAGAGATGCAATACAAAGCTCTAACAGTGTATTTAACAGTGCAGTAATTCCTTATAATAATGGGTTTGCAGGTGTGTTCCGTTGCGACAGCAAATCAATCAGTATGGATATCTTTGCCGGCTTTAGCGAAGACGGTATCAATTGGAAAATAAACGAAACACCAATCACTTTCTTAGGAGATGACGAAGAGATCACAAATAGAGAGTATCGTTATGATCCCAGAGTGTGTTTCATTGAAGATAGATATTATATAACCTGGTGTAATGGTTATCATGGACCAACCATTGGTGTCGGTTATACCTTTGACTTTGTAACCTTTTATCAGATGGAAAATGCTTTCCTGCCTTTTAACCGCAATGGCGTGCTGTTTCCCGCGAAAATCAACGGAAAATATGCGATGCTCAGCCGACCCAGCGATAATGGCCATACTCCGTTCGGGGATATTTTCTACAGCCAAAGTGATGATCTGGAATATTGGGGTCACCACCGTCATGTAATGAGCACAGTAAAAGGCGATGAATCTGCATGGCAGACCACCAAAATCGGACCGGGACCGATTCCGATCGAGACGGACGAAGGTTGGTTATTAATATATCATGGTGTTATCAATACCTGTAACGGCTTTGTTTACCGTATGGGATGTGCTATACTGGATAAAGAACAACCATGGAAAGTGCTCTACCGCTCAAAATACTATATTTTAGGACCCCAAGAGCTTTACGAATGTGTCGGAGATGTTCCGAATGTGGTATTCCCTTGCGCTACCTTAACGGATGCCGATACCGGAAGAATTGCAATCTATTATGGTTGCGCCGATACTGTAACCGGAATTGCATTTACAACCATAGATGAACTGATTGCATTTACAAAAGAACATTCTTTCTAAATTAAATAACAATAACGGAGGTGTACGATGTATTTCATAGATAAGCGAGTACAGGTTATTTGCAATGAATTAAAGAAATTATCTGTTGCGCAGAACGTGCCCGTCGAGTCGTTTCAGTATAAGAAGGGCAATTATATCTTCCCTGCAGATGCGGATAAGGCAGCAGAGCCGTGGGAGAACTTTGACTCAAGGACCATGCATTGGTATGGACCGGATGTACATTATTGGTTCCGTACACAGTTCACGGTACCGGAGAGCTTTGCAGGCAAGAGTCTGTGGCTGCATGTAAAAACCCAGATTGAAGAGTGGGATGACGGTAAGAACCCGCAGTTTCTTCTGTTCGTGAACGGAGAAGAGTCACAGGGTATCGATATGAATCACAGAAAGGTGCTACTTACCAAGGAAGCGGTGATGGGCCAGACCTATCTGCTCGATCTGCAGTCCTATACCGGCACGCTTCATACAGAATTCAATCTGATTGCTGAGATGCAGGAAGTCGATCCGGAGATCGAACGACTATATTATGATATCAGTGTACCGTTAAGTGCCTTTACCAGAATGGAAAAAGAGGATAAGGCAAGACGTGTAATTGAAGAAATATTAAATAATACCATTAATCTGCTTGATCTGAGAACTCCGTATTCCGAGGCCTTCTATCAGAGCTTAAGAGAAGCCCAGGCTTATATCACCAAAGCACTGTATGAGGATATGGCTGGTTTTGATGAGATCATCGCGACCTGCATCGGCCATACTCATATTGATGTGGCATGGTGGTGGACTGTAGAGCAGACCAGAGAAAAGGTTGGACGTAGCTTTGCAACTGTGCTTAAGCTGATGGAGGAATATCCGAATTATAAATTCATGTCCAGCCAGCCACAGCTGTATTATTTCCTGAAGGAGCGTTACCCGAAGCTGTATGCCAAGGTGAAGGAGCGCGTGAAGGAAGGTCGCTGGGAGCCGGAAGGTGGAATGTGGGTAGAGGCAGACTGTAACCTGACCTCCGGTGAGTCCCTGGTTCGCCAGTTCCTGCACGGCAAACGTTTCTTCAAAGAAGAGTTCGGCGTAGACAATCGCGTGCTCTGGCTTCCAGACGTATTCGGTTATTCCGGTGCATTGCCGCAGATTATGAAGAAATCCGGTGTGGATTATTTCATGACAACAAAGCTTGCCTGGAACCAGTTTAACAAGATCCCCTATGATACCTTCCAGTGGAAGGGCATCGATGGAACCGAGGTATTGACTCATCTGATTACCACACTGGGTGTAGGTCAAAGCATTAAAGAGTTCTTTACCACTTATAACGGAATGCTTCATGCAGATTCCATCATGGGTGGCTGGGATCGTTATCAGAATAAAGAAATCAATAATGATATCTTGGTATCTTACGGCTACGGCGATGGCGGTGGCGGTCCGACCAGAGAGATGTTAGAGACCTCCGTACGTATGGAGAAAGGCGTAATCGGCATTCCAAAAGTTCGTCAGGAATTCTCCGGCAAATACTTTGAAGAGTTAGAAGAGAGAGTAAAGGATCACAAACGTCTTCCTACCTGGGAGGGTGAGCTTTACTTTGAATACCATAGAGGAACTTATACCTCCATGGCTAGAAATAAGCGCTCCAACCGTAAATCCGAATTGATGCTGATGGATCTTGAGCTTCTTGGTGTTCTCGCTATGGCAAAGCTTTCCTATCCTCAGGAAGAGCTGGATGCGATGTGGAAGACGGTTCTTCTGAACCAGTTCCATGATATTCTTCCGGGTTCCTCCATCAAAGAGGTATACGAAGTGACCAAGAAGGAATATGCAGAGCTTGCAGATAAGGCACAGAAGCTGATCGGCGAGAGAATAGCAGCACTGACCAAGAACAGCGATGCAGTTACGGTCTACAATACTCTTGGTTTTACCAGAGATGATGTGGTTGCACTTCCCGAGCTGGAAGCAGAAGGCTTAAAGGATGCAGAGGGTAATATATATCCGATCCAGAAGTCAGCCGGAGCTACAGTAGCTTATGTAAAGGGACTTCCCTCCAAGGGCTTCAAGACCTTTGAGGTTGTGAAGGAAATGAAGAAAGAAAGTGTATTTATTCTGAATGGAAATATTCTGGAGACACCTTTCTATCAGGTAACCGTGGATAATCATGGATTACTGACTTCGATCTATGATAAAGAGAATGACAGAGAAGTGGTTCAGGCAGGTAAGGCAGCGAACTTACTGCGTATGTACGAGGATAAGCCGATCTACTATGATAACTGGGATATCGACGTATATTATACCGAGAAATACTGGGATATTCTCGAAGTAACCCGTATGGAATGGACTGAGCTTGGTGCAGTTCGTGCAACCCTGGAGATTGACCGAAGCTTTAGCAATTCTGTCTTAAAGCAGAAGATTTATTTCTTTGCGGACAGCAGAAGAATTGAATTTGAGACTTATGTTGACTGGAAAGAGCATCAGCATCTACTGAAGGTTCATTTCCCTGTGGATATTCATAGTGATGAAGCAACCTTCGATGTACAGTTTGGTAATGTAACCAGAAAGGTTCATAAGAATACCAGCTGGGAACAGGCGAGATTCGAGAGCTGCGGACAGAAGTGGATGGATCTATCCGAAGGCCACTACGGTGTCAGCTTACTCAATGATTGTAAATACGGTCATTCCGTTGATCAAAGTAACATTGCACTGACTTTGATTAAGTCCGGTATCGAGCCGAATCCTACGACAGATCAGGAAGAGCATTTCTTTACTTATGCATTGTACCCGCATAAGGAGAACTGGAGAAACTCGGATACGGTAAGAGAAGCAGCAAAACTTAATCAACGTACGCTGGCAGTTTGTGGCGGTGAGGCTGGTGCGGAATTTACCTTCGCATCCGTTGATAAGAAGAACGTCGTACTGGAGACTGTAAAACAGGCAGAGGACGGAAGTGGTATCATTCTTCGTCTCTATGAGGTGGAAAATGCAGCTACCAAGGCTAAGATTACACTGACTTCCGATTGCACGATTGAGGAAGTATCCGAATGCAATCTGATCGAAGAGCATATCGAGAACCTTGCAAGCAATACGAACTCCTTCGAGATCTTCATTAAACCGTACGAAATCAAGACTTATAAATTAATATTGAAATAAAGCTAAGTGAACGAGGGGCCTGGTCTCAATGTCTTGCAATGGTAAGGCTTGGGGGAAGGTCCCTCGTTTGTAATAAATAAGATATAGTAGGATCAGTAAAGGAGGAGTAACATGGCTTATTTATATGAGGATCCGACGAGGCTTCCGAAAGAGAGGGCGGTGGATCTACTTTCTCATATGACGCTGGAAGAGAAGGTCGGGCAGTTGAATCAGAGGCTTTACGGCTTCGCAATTTATGAGCGTAAACGGGAGGAGATTATTCTATCTAAGGAGTTCATGGAGGAAGTGGAGAAGTACAGCGGGTTGGGGACCTTATATGGATTATACCGCGCCGATCCCTGGGCGGGGAAGGACTATGACAGTGGGTTGAGTGGTTCCCTATCGATAAAGGCCTACAATCAGGTTCAAAGCTATGTACTGGCTCATTCCAGACTGAAGATACCGGTGATGATGAGCAGTGAATGTCCCCATGGACATCAGGCATTGGACGGATATTTGTTGCCGGTGAACCTCTGTAGCGGGGCAAGCTTTCATCCCGAGCTTTTTCGAGAAGCGTATGCGGTATGCGGTAAACAGCTGAAGGAGCAGGGAGTGGATCTGGCACTCGTCTCGATGCTTGATATCCTACGGGATCCCAGATGGGGCAGGAGTGAGGAGTGTTATAGCGAGGATCCTTATCTGGCATCGGAGTTTGCCAAGGCAGCAGTAGAAGGACTTCATAGCAAGGGTGTTGGAGTTGTGGCTAAGCATTTTTGCGCCCAAGGGGAAGGAACCGGCGGAGTCAATGCCAGCGCGGCAAGAATTGGGGAGCGAGAGCTTCGGGAGATCCATTTCCCGGCGATGGAAGCTTGCGCCACGGTCGGTGTGGAAGGCGTGATGGCAGCTTATAATGAGATTGACGGTGTATTCTGTCATGCAAATGCATGGCTGTTGAATCAGGTGTTGCGCGAGGAAATGGGCTTTGATGGTGTGGTAATGGCGGATGGAGTTGCAATCGATCAGCTCGATGTCATGACGAATGACCGAGTTCTGTCCGGCGCGCTGGCTTTAACCTCCGGTGTGGACATCGGTCTGTGGGATGAGGCATTTTCTAAGCTTGGCGAAGCGTATCAGAGAGGACTGGTCAGGATGGAGGATATCGACCTCGCAGTTCTTCGGGTCCTTACGCTAAAGTTTGAACGAGGCTTATTCGAACAGCCTTATCTTCCGGAGGATTCGAACAAAAAGGGCTATACCCTTCAGGAATATCCGCAGTCCTATCAATTAGCATTGGAGTCAGCAATATTACTTAAAAATGAACAACAGCTTCTTCCAATTGATTTGAGTAAGGTAAGCTCCATCGCAGTCATCGGTCCGAATGCAGATGAGATCTATCACCAATTGGGGGACTATACTCCACCGCTTCGCGAGGGCGAAGGAATTACTGTCCTTCGGGGAATCAAGGACTACATTAAAGTCTCCCGTCGAACGATTGAAGTGAGATTCGCGAAGGGTTGCGAGCTGATGGAGGGAAGCGAGGATGAGAGAGAGAAAGCGGTAGAGCTGGCGAAGGAATGTGATCTTGTCATCACAGTACTCGGTGGTTCCTCCTCCCGCTTCGGAGAAGTGACCTTTGATACCAATGGTGCAGCAATTGCAGGTAATAAGATCAGTATGGACTGTGGGGAAGGGGTGGATAGTGCATTTCTCGCCCTGCCACAGGTTCAGCTTGAATTAATACGGAGTCTCAAAGAACAGAACAACCAACTAATTACTGTAGTGCTGATGGGAAGACCTTATGTCCTGAACGAGATCGAGGATCTCTCGAAGGGTTTACTCATCTCCTTCTATAACGGTCCTTGGGGTGGTAAGGCAATTGCCGAGCTTATCTTTGGTGAATATAGCCCCAGTGGAAGACTTCCGGTATCCCTGCCAAGACATGTGGGGCAGCTTCCGATTTATTATAATTACCGTAGCTCCTATACGGCGATGAATTATTACGATATCGCCAAGACTCCGCTTCACTCCTTTGGCTGCGGATTAAGCTACACCGAATTTATCTATCAAGGCTTTTCCCTAACGAAGCAGCAGTTTACAGCAGAGGAGCTGGAAGAGGGAATCACGCTCTCCTTTACCATTAAGAACATCGGTAAAATGGATGGTTATACCGTTCCTCAGTTATATATCCGGGACGTAGCTGCCAGCGTGGTAAGGCGGGTTAGAGAGCTGAAGGGCTTTCAGAAGTTATGGATAGAACAGGGGAAGGAAAAAAATTGTGAATTCAGGCTAAGAACCGAACAATTCTGCCTTTGGAACCGGAATATGAACTATGTCGCCGAACCGGGAGAATTTGTGCTATTCCTCAGTGATCAGGGAGAGGATCTATGGAATGAATCGGTTTATTTGATATAAGTGATTTCCGAATGTAGATGAAAAAACTAAGATAATTAAAAACAAATAAGATAAATAGAAAACTATAAATAGAGAAAAGCAAATAGAAAACAACAAATAAAAAATTAATAAATCAATTTAGAAACAACTAACATAAAACAACAAACTTATGAGAGGTACATCAATGTATATTATACCAAAACCACAATGCCTTCAGTATCAGGAAGGACAGCTAGTTCTCACACATCAGAGCCGAATTGTTCTGGACTCAAATGCTACCGGTAAGACATTTTCTCATGCAAAGCTATTACAGAAAGAGCTGGAGAAGCTGCTTGGCTTTTCGCTGGCTCTTACGAAGGGAGAGAAAGAATCAAATAGTATCTATCTGACATTGCAATCTTCGTTAAGACGAGAGGAATATCTTCTCTTTGTTCATGAGGATGGTATTCTGCTGCAAGGTGGATCAGAACAGGCACTACTATATGGTATTCAAACACTTCGACAGATCATCGCCCAGGAGGGGGCGTGTTTAAAGTGCCTGGAGATTCAAGATTATCCGGATATAGAGAACCGTGGCTACTATCTGGACGTGACCCGAGGTAGGATTCCGACGTTGGATTATCTGAAAAGCTTCGCCGATAAATTAAGCTATTATAAAATCAATCAGCTGCAGCTTTATGTAGAGCACAGCTTTCTATTCCGGGAACTGAGTGAGGTATGGAGGGATGATACACCGCTAACGGCAGAAGAGATATTGGAGCTGGATGAGTATTGTGACGGTCTGCATATTGAGCTGGTGCCGTCGCTTTCCACCTTCGGTCATCTTCATAAATTGCTTAGTACAAAGACTTATGCAGGGCTTTGCGAATTACCGGATTCACAGCTGCAACCCTTTTCCTATGAGGATCGGATGCAGCATCACACGATCGATGCATCTAATCCGGAGAGTATGACTTTGATCAAGAAACTCATTGATGAATACCTTCCTTTGTTCCGTTCGAGGCAGTTTAATCTCTGTGCAGATGAGACTTTCGATCTTGGAAAAGGCAGAGCGAAGGAGCTAGCGGAGCAAAAAGGTGTGGATACACTTTATATTGAGTATGTGAAGGAGCTTTGCGAATACCTGATCGCAAAGGGGAAACGTCCAATGTTCTGGGGGGATATTGTATGTGGCTTCCCAGAGGCAATCCGTAAGCTTCCATCCGAGACCATCTGTTTAAACTGGGCATATCATGCCGGAGTTACAGACGAAGGAACACGGACGTTGCACCAAGCCGGAGCAACACAGTATCTGTGTCCCGGGGTCGGCGGTTGGAATCAGTTTGTCAATCTGGTCGAGTCCTCATATCAAAATATATCGAAGATGTGCAGCTATGCCCATGCATATCAGGCTCTTGGAGTTCTGAATACAGATTGGGGCGATTTCGGCCATATCAATCATCCGGAATTTGCAGCAATCGGTTTGATCTATGGAGCAGCATTCTCTTGGAATCGGGAAATCCCCACTTACGAGGAGATCAATACACAGATTGCCGCTCTGGAGTTTGGCGACAGCAGTGGACAGCTCGTGAAGCGTATTGCCGCAATCTCTTATAAGAGGGTGTTCGAATGGTACCACATCGTACGCTTGAAAGAGATGGATGCGAAGCAAAAATCCTCCCAAGAGAAGCAGGAATATCTAATGGCATTGGATTTTACCGGTGCAAAGGTGGCAAATGATCAGCTTGCGTTGATCATCCAAGGGCTTTATGAGAATATCCGATTTATTCCGATTGAGAAAAGAAGCATAATAAAATCTTATATTCTGGCAGCAGAGGCGACACAAATCTTTAACAGCATTGGGGCAACGCTGCAGAAGTATCAATACAATGCATCAAATGCAGCAGCAGAGAATCCGGTTGCGCTCGCATGCCGCCTGGAGCAGTGGTTCCATCAGTATAAATCTGTCTGGAGAAGTATCAGTAAGGAATCAGAGCTGTATCGGCTACAGGAAGTAATCGCATGGTATGCAGACACACTTCGTAGCTTGATTTAACATGATTTACTTCAATAATTTTAGAAAAGCAAGTGATATTAATATAGCACCGCTTAGCCAGGATAAGCCAAAAGGTGATTTTTCACCTAACTTATGCCCTATGAGTTCTCCTAATTTCACTGCCAATGTACTAAGTATCAGAGATGTTATTAATACAGCCAGGATGCTTACATTTGATAATGCTGCGCCAACACCGGCCACCATACTGTCGATGGATAATGCAATAGCAAGGGATAATGCCTCTTTTGGCGAAAGTGTCTTGGAATTATCAATATCGGCGTCTTTCGGATTCGCATAGATATTTAGGATGAAATGAAGATCAAGCAACTGAAATTTGATCTGTTTATTGATCATGGCATGCTTATCAATCATAGACTTGATGATATTATCCAACAGCTTGATGACACCTATGATAAATAAGATTGCGAAGGAAACCACATGAAGTATACTGCTTGGTAGATATGGTTTTGGTAGATATGGTTTAAGAAAAGTACCAAGTAAAAGTGAAATTCCTAACACGGCAGTACATAGGAAAGAGATAACCTGAACGGAAATCATGGGGATTTTAATCTTATTACTGCCATAAGCAAAGCTTGCGATCAATGCATCCGTGGATAATGCGATTACAAAGATTACTGATTCAAATATTTGAAATACAAAATTATTCATGATACAGAACCTTAGATTTTATCGTTGAGATCATATTTTGGTAGATATGGTTTAAGAAAAGTACCAAGTAAAAGTGAAATTCCTAACACGGCAGTACATAGGAAAGAGATAACCTGAACGGAAATCATGGGGATTTCACCTGCATTTTATGGCATTTTGCACTGGATAAATCAGGAAAAATGATTTATAATATCAGATAATCTTTCTATCAAGATAAATGGAAGCGAGTATCGTGGGAGGTATTATGATCAGGTATCCAAGTTATGATAATAGCATATTGAGTTTGATTAATTCAGTTGAAAAATATTTCGGTGTGGAGCCGGATCACCCAACCTTGAAGACGGCGGATGAAATCCTGGCAAGAGGTTATCGTAATGTCGCGATTATGGTATTTGATGCGATGGGAAGTAAGAATCTCAGGGATGCGTTACCCGAAGATAGCTTCTTACTCCGACACATGCGCGAAGAAATCGCTTCCGTATTTCCACCGACCACCACTGCAGCGACGACGACCATAGAAAGTGGACTATCACCTGCAGAGCATGCCTGGCTTGGATGGAGCCTGCATTTTCCTGAAGTACAGGATAATGTGAATATTTTTATTAATACCAATGACTATGGGGAAACCGTAGCGGATTATCCGGTTGCTCCGCGGTACATTCCTTATCAATCAGTCGTGGATAAGATCAGAGAAAAGCCCGGTGTTCGCGCGGAATCGGTATCCCAATTCGGTACCTATTACACGGAAAGCTTTGAAGAACTGCTGGAGGGGGTTGAGAAGCTTTGTAAGGAAGACGGAAGGCATTATCTCTACACTTATTGGAACGAGCCGGATACTTCCATGCATAGGAAGGGTATCACCAGTGAGGAATCGATTGCTTGGATGAAGAGAATTGATGCAGAGCTGGAACGACTCAGCCATAGCCTTCAGGATACGGTGCTGTTCGTGATAGCGGATCATGGCCATATCGATGGAAAGAGTGAATTTATCGGAGACTATCCCGAGCTCCTCGATACATTAAGGTGGCTGCCGTCCATTGAACCGAGAGCATTAGCTTTCTATGTGAAAGAAGGCAGGGAAGAAGAGTTTTGTACTGTGTTCCGAAA
>JAGFXQ010000057.1 GCA_017861355.1 Bacillota bacterium | reverse complement strand
CAATCGGAAGGCGAAAAGACGATCATATTAGGAATGGAACGCATAATAGCCAGATCTTCCATACTCATATGAGTGGGGCCTAAAATCCCTACAGAGAACCCTGAGGTTAGACCTACCAATTTCACCGGAAGTCCCATATATCCCATATTGACCTTTACTTGGTCCAGCACTCTGGTTGATGCAAACGTGGCATAAGTTGTGGCAAAAACGTTCATTCCTTCCTTTGCCATCCCTGCTGCCACACCAATCATATTCTGTTCCGCGATTCCAACATTATAGATACGATCCGGATAATTCGTTTTATAACGATCAAGTCCGGAGAATGAGCATAAATCCGCTGTTACGATTGCAAAATCCTTGTCTGTTTCGGCAAATTCACAGGCAGCAAGACCCAATACACCGGAAGGTCCAAGCATAGACCAGGTTCGAATGCTCTTTCGATCAAATTGTATCATCCGAAACCTCCTTCCATGCCTCTTCCCGTTGTGTCTTAGTCAGAATTCCATGATGCCAAAACGGGTTGTTCTCCATAAACGAAACACCTTTTCCCTTTATTGTATTTGCTATAATAGCTAAAGGTAGATCGCTTTGAATACGAAATGCATCACAGCACTGTAGCAAATCATGTCCATCGATTGTGACAACATTCCAACCAAAACTCTTCCATTTATTCTCCAGAGAGCCTAGTGGCATAATTTCTTCCGTATTACCATCGTACTGAACATGATTTCGGTCGATAACAACTACGAGATTCGTCAAACCAAATTTGGTAGCTGACATTGCTGCTTCCCAGACAGAACCTTCATCGCACTCACCATCGCCAAGGATCACATATACTTTTGAAGAGATGTTACCATAATGTCTCAGCGCTGCTGCTACCCCCACTCCTTGAGAAAGACCTTGACCCAGACTACCGGTCGAAAACTCAATTCCAAGCCTGTCATTCATACAAGGGTGACCATATAAATCAGTTACATCATTTTTGAATGTGCGAATATCTTCATCACTTAATATTCCGATCTGCTTTAGAACAGCATATATTGCCGGAACTCCATGCCCTTTACTCAGAATTACCCGATCTCTATTCTTATCGTTTATCGTTTCTTTCCCTGTCCTCATAACCTCAATGTACAGGGATACTGCAATCTCTATCAGGGAGAAGGTTCCACCAAAATGGAATCCCAATTCCCCTGCAGCATCTGCCATTACAAGGCAATCTCTTCGCATCTGCTTGCAAGCATGTTTCAATTGCGCGATTCTTTCTACTGTCATATGGAACCCCCATCTACACGAATGGTCTGGCCTGAGATAAAGGATGCTTCCTCCGATGCCAGAAAAGAAACCACATTTGCAACCTCGGATGGCTTTCCCAGACGCTTCATAAAGGATCGTCCTACCATCTCATCGTATGCTCTGTCCTCCATTAATTCAGCCATATCCGTGTCCAAAAGTCCCGGTGCTACTGCATTAATTCGTATGCCAAGCGGCGTATATTCTGCTGCCAGGGTCTTAGTGGCAGCAATAAGAGAAGCCTTGGAAACTCCATATGCACAATTGCCGGCACTTAGATTTAATCCTGAAATTGAAGCAATATTAATGATACTCCCCGATTTTCTTCGTATCATGAGTCTGGCCACTAACTGTGTTAACTCCATTGCTGCGAAGAAATTAACATCAAATATATCTCTTATAGTAGACATAGGGGTTGCCTGAAACAATCCTCCATGAGCAATACCCGCATTATTAACCAATACATCTACTGGTCGTTTTGACTGCATTATCTTATGAATTTCATTTTTAATAGCCAAACTATCCGTAAGTTCAAAATAGATCGGTTCGACTATTCCTCCGTATTTATCAGACATCTCTTTCAAAAACGCTTCATATTCCGTACTTTCTTTCCTTGCATGAGCCCAAACATTAGCTCCTTCAAGCAGCATCTTTTCGACAATTGCTTTTCCAAGTCCTCGATTGCAACCTGTAATCAGAACATTCTTATCCTTTAGTCTCATATTGTTATCTCCATAAAATCATTGCAGCCAGCTTCCATTACTACTCATCAAATTCGATATAATTATATTGCATTTTGTTCTTAATGTCTTCCCATTCACTCTTTAAAACACCACGAACTTCTACATCATAATAGATACCATTTTTGCAAACATCGCTTCGCAATATACCCTCTCGTTTACTTCCACACATATCGAGTATCCTGCTTACACCTTTATTGGCCACAAAGACTTCTTCACAAACCTTATTCAATCCAAGTTTTTCAAATGCATATTGATATAGATTCATCTGTATATCAACAATCAATCTGAGAGATCTTTTTGCTTTTTCCGCTATGTAGACACCGGTATGTGTTTTACCAGATATCATATCCGTATCAACTAAGCTGACAAAACCTACCGGCGTCTCATCAACCTCTAGCAGCCAATAGAAATTTTTTCTTCCCTCCGATAAAGTTTTTTGTTCATCGGCTTTTATTTTTTCAAACCATTTTTTTTGGCCCTCTATCGTCAGTACCGGATCAGTATTAAGATATTTTGTTATTTCCGGCATCATTCTCCATCCCATGATGCGTTCCAAGTCATCTTCATTTATTTTTCTACAATGAGCATTAACAACCTCCATTTTGCTCTCTCCCTATCCTATACTTCATCTCGGCCAACTTCCAGTCGCTTTCATTGTCAATATCCTGAACCTCCATTTCATTCATAAACAGAGGAACGATATTATCATGAATCATTCCATTATTCTTCTTGAAACCATCCATATCATACACATAAAACTGACCACAATCGTGATATATTTTCTCCAAATCCTGAGATCGTTTGGTTAAGTTCTCTTTCCACTTCATTTCAATTTTATCATCTTTTATGATGTATCCTCTTTGAGGTGGATAAGAGAATTCAACTACTGGCATGAGCATCAATGCATTCGTCCTCTTAAGCTCTTCGACTGCATATTTTAACTTTTCCGCAGTAACAAAGGGTGCTGTCGGATAAATACATGCCATGTAATCAAAATGTTTTCCTCTCGTCTCATATTCAGAAATAACTTCGGATAATACATCGGCTGTGGTAGAAAAATCATCTGAATTCTTTATGCTTCTCATAAAAGGAACATTAGCGCCGCAGCTTCGTGAAATCTCTGCAATCTCCGCATCATCCGTTGATACCATTACCTCATCAAAGCATCCGGACTTCAATGCAGCTTCTATAGAATATTCAATAATCGGTTTTTCACAAAATAATTTTATATTTTTTCTTGGTATCCTTTTGCTACCGCCTCTCGCAGTAATTATAGCAATTCCTTTCATAATGCATCCTCTCCTTTGCCCGTATCCTTGTCTAACATGATTCCAGCGATTCTTTTACTACCCTCTCCATCTACCAGCTTTTTCATTTTATTACTATATTGTTGACGGAGATTTCTATTTTGAATTATTTCGAATGCATGATTCAAATGGCAGCAAAATAATTCTCTTCCATCTCTAATATCGCCTATATACAACATAATCCGATCCTTTTCCATGGCTTTCGTTCCTTTTAATTGATTATCCGCAACACTAAAACAAATCGTCGGTACTCCTGTCGCACATAATTCATATAAAGTAGTTCCTCCTGCGGAGATTGCCATATCACATTGTTTCATCAGGTTTGCCATACTCGAAATGTTATGATAGAGAATTACATTATTATTTTTTTCCTTCAAGGTAAGTAGGTTATTGTCTTCCTGAAAAAAGCAACCAACAACGACATGAAACACCACCTCAACGTAGTGAGAAGCTAATGTTTCTATCACCAGATCAGTTACTTTATAGTAATCCGAACCCCCCGTTGTTACCATCACGTTTCGCACTTCTGAATTTATAACTTTATCCTTCAGTTCAGAGAATTCTTTTCTTAATGGAATAAAATCACAACCAAGCCACAGTTTACTCTCAGAATTCTGGTAGGCTAAACCATAACCAAACTCTTTGAAATAATGCGAATAGTTTATTACACCCGTAACATCAGCTGTACATTTATTATTATCATCGATAAAATAAATGTACTGAATTATTTTCTTTAATTCTGTAAAATACCGTTCCGTAACCTGATAAGAATCGACTAATATTGAGTTGATACCATACTGTTCCGCAATATTACGCATAACAGGCAGTTCCTCTTCCATGTTTCTCCAGTCGGAGTTCAAGACAATATACGGAAAACCATGTTGAGATAATAGATTGCAAGGATAATTATCTGCTACAATAAATGTCACTTGTTCTCCATACTCTTGAATTTGTTTTCCTATCGCCATACATCTCATGATATGTCCTGTGGCAATTGTTGGATTTGCATCTGCCCTTATATATTGCATTTATTCAACCTCATCCGCTTTAATCGGGTCACCATATTCGTAATTATGTTTTGCTTTCTGGCTAAGTAATGTATTATAATGTTTTGGTTTTATGCCATGAGATGGTCTTATGCTTCTTACATTCACTTCAGTAAAAGGTTCTCCTGCTTTTATATCTTTAACTGCAAATAGAGATCTTCTCCCATTCAATCCGGATTTTTCGTTTTCTGTCAACTTGTAAGAAGGATTACCCATAATGATTGCTGCATTTCTGACATCATTCACCATATCTTTAAACTCTGACATTTTCATAGAAAATCCCGAATCAGCGCTCTTAACATTCTGATCAAGGCATACATGCTTCTCGATTACTTTTGCTCCCATCGATACCGCCACCACCGATGCCAGACTCCCCATGGAATGGTCTGACAGACCAATAGTCACCCCAAATCTTTGAATCATATCCGGAATACAGGAAATATTCATATCCTCAAATTTTGCAGGGTATTGACTACAGCATTTCAGCAAGATTATATTTCTATTATTCATCCGATGACACGCATCTATCGCTTCCTGAATCTCTTCTATACTTGCCATGCCACACGACATAATCATTGGTTTCCCCTTAGACGCTGTATACTCGATAAGTGGGATATCAACTAACTCAAAGGAAGCGATCTTGTAAAACTCCACATTGATATTTTCTAAAAAATCCACTGCTGTGTTATCGAAAGGCGTTGATAAGAAATCGATTCCTACCTCCTCACATTTTCTCTTTAAGTCATTTTGCCATTCCCAAGGTGTATAGGCTTCATTATACAAATCATAAAATGTATATCCGTCCCACAAACCGCCTTTAATCCGAAATGGTTCTTTATCGCACTTAATTGTTAACGTATCCGCGGTATATGTTTGAATTTTGACACAATCTGCACCTGCTTTCGCAGCCTCTTCAATTATTTGATATGCATTTTCAATCGAACCACCATGATTTGCTGACATCTCAGCAATAATATAGATACCAGAATTTATTTTTTCAAATAATTTCATTTTCGTTCTCCTAATATTCGATTTAATAGTAAATTCTACACAAATATCCTAACATAAACCCCACCTTTTATCAATAAAAACACATGCTTATTTCATTTATGTATGACGATTGCTGTCGAAGATCTATGCTATGTTTTCAATCTCCTTGTCCTTGTTTATGAGGGGCGGTGTGCACTTTAAGCCCCCCAAAAAGAGTATTAATAAAATGATCAGCTTGCATTTTAAATCAATACAAGCTGATCATGGTGCTACATTTTTTTACGCTTCACATAATGCGTATGAAGCAGTTCATGTGCTCTCTCTCCATAAGGCTCACCAAGATATTCCTCGTAAAGCTTCTTAATATATGGATTTTCGTGTGATTTCCTAAGCTTCTTATCCTTATCTTCCTTATAGATTCCTTCCATTCGCTTTTTAATAACATTAATGTCACCATGGTGATAGGGTTGTCCGCCACCACCAATGCAGCCTCCGGGGCAGGCCATGATTTCGATGCCATGGTAATCCGCTTTCCCTTCTCTTATATTTTCGAGAAGTGTTCTGGCATTACCAAGACCATGTGCCACAGCAATCTTGACATCCATGTCATTTATTTTTATAACAGCTTCTTTAATTCCATCAAATCCTCGAAGATCATGAAACTCAACCTTTTTTAGAGTCTCATTCGTCAGCCATTCATATGCGGTCCGAAGTGCTGCCTCAATAACACCACCGGTTGTTCCGAATATTACGGAAGCACCGGTAGATTCACCCAGCGGATCATCATAATCCTCATCCTCCAGCTGCATTAAGTCGATATTCGCTTCCTTCAGCATCCGAGCCAACTCCCTGGTTGTGATTACTTCATCTACATTCTGCAGACCATCCTGAGACAGCTCCGGCCTTGCAGCTTCATACTTCTTCGCCAAACAGGGCATGACAGATACTACACAAATATTTTGTGGAGGAATACCCATCTTTTCTGCATAATAGCTCTTTGCTATCGCACCAAACATCTCGTGCGGGGATTTACTGGTGGATGGTATATCAAGCATGTCATTGAACTGATGCTCAAAGAACTTCACCCATCCCGGACAGCAGCTCGTTAGAATTGGTAATTTACCACCATGCTTCAAGCGGTGAATGAATTCGGTAGCCTCCTCCATGATTGTTAAGTCCGCAGCAAAATCTGTGTCAAACACTTTATCAAAACCAAGACGGCGTAGTGCCGCAACCATCTTCCCTGTAACTATTGTCCCCGGTTCTTCACCGAATTCCTCCCCCAGAGCAACTCGAACCGCAGGTGCCGTCTGAACCACTACAATTTTATTCTTATCATTGAGTGCATTCCATACATTGTCAATATGACTAACCTCAGTTAAGGCTGCCGTCGGGCAAACTGCAACACACTGGCCGCAGAAGACACAGGTGGACTCATTCATCGGCATGTTCATGGAAGCCGCTATATAGGTATCAAAGCCTCGATTGATAGCCGAAAGAACATGAACGGTCTGAACCTCATTACACATTGTCTCACATCTTCTGCACATGATGCACTTATCCATATTCCGGATGATCGCTCTGCTGGATACATCAATCGGATGAGTTGCTCTTTCACCCTGATACCTGATCGATCGAATATGATATTCTGCTGCCAGTGCCTGAAGCTCACATCCTAAGCTCTTCTCGCAAACCAGACAATCCTTTGGATGATTTGACAGAAACAGTTCAATGATTGTTCTTCTCGCTTGGATGCATCGTAAGGAATTTGTTGTTACCACCATTCCTTCCATTACAGGAGTCGAACAGGACGGAGCTAGGTTTCGCCTTCCCTCTACCTCGACGACACACACACGACAGGAAGCACCTCGGTTCACCATTCTTATGTCGTGCAGGTCCAGATGGCAAAGCGTTGGAATTCTTATCTTTAATTTTCTGGCAGCCTCAAGGATGGTACTTCCATCCTCCACCGCTACCTTTTGATTATTTATAGTCATGTGAATCATAGCTATTAACCTCCTTTCTTCCGATTAACGTTTTTCAATCGCATTGAATTTACATTTTGCAAAGCATGCACCACACTTGATACACAGCTCCTGGTCAATTTCATGAACCTTTTTAACCTCTCCCGAGATACATGGTACCGGACAAACTCTGGCGCAAGCGGTACAACCAACACATTTGTCAGGAAGAATATGATAGATAAGAAGGTCCTGGCATACTCCTGCCGGACATCGTTTTTCGATGACATGAGCCCTATATTCATCCTGAAAGTATTTCATCGTACTCAATACCGGATTGGGTGCTGTCTGACCCAAGCCACAGAGAGACGTATCTTTGATAATCTCCCCCAACTCCCGTAGATCAGACAAATCTTGTTCGGTACCCTTCCCTTTTGCGATATTCACCATAATTTCAAACATTCGTTTATTTCCAATACGGCATGGGGTGCATTTCCCACAAGATTCATCTACCGTAAATTCCAAATAGAATTTAGCGATATCCACCATACAGTTATCCTCATCCATGACAATCATTCCACCGGATCCCATCATAGAGCCGATACTGCCAAGGGTCTCATAATCAATCGGAATATCCAGATACTCTTCTGTAATACATCCTCCGGAAGGTCCTCCCGTCTGAACAGCTTTAAACTTCTTATTATTCTTAATTCCTCCACCGATATTAAAGATAACCTCCCGTAAAGTAATTCCCATCGGAACCTCAACTAACCCAACGTTATTGACCTTACCGGCTAGTGCAAACACTTTTGTTCCCGGTGATTTCTCAGTACCAATACTTCGAAACCAATCTGCACCTTTTAAAAAGATCGGAGATATATTCGCCAAGGTCTCTACATTATTAACGCAGGTAGGTTGATTCCAGACTCCGCTCTCTGCAGGAAACGGAGGCTTGGTAAACGGCTCTCCTCTATCTCCCTCAATCGAATGGATTAATGCGGTTTCTTCGCCGCAGACAAACGCACCGGCACCATATCTTAATTCAATATCAAAATTAAAACCGGTACCAAGAATATCCTCTCCTAACAATCCCAATTCCCTTGCTTGATCAATCGCTACGACCAGACGGTGAATGGCAAGCGGATATTCCGCTCTGATATAGATATATCCATGCTCCGCTCCAATTGCATAACCTGCGATTGCCATTGCCTCCAGCACTGAATGTGGATCTCCTTCAAGAATGGAACGATCCATAAATGCACCTGGATCTCCTTCATCTGCATTACAGATGATATACTTTTCTTTTGACTTACTTTTTCTTGTATACTTCCATTTCAGTCCTGTTGGGAAGCCACCGCCGCCTCTTCCCCTGAGTCCTGATTGAACCACGGTATCGATTACTTCATCCGGGGTTAGCTCCGTGAGGCATTTACCAAGAGCCTTGTAACCATCTGCAGCCAAGCTCTCATGTATATTCTCCGGATCGATAAAACCACAATTACGAAGTGCAATTCTAATCTGCTTTTTGTAGAAGGGAAGGTCCTTCTGACCCTCCAATTTTCCTTTCCCATGAGGATCTGTAAAAAGTAATCGGTCTATCTGTCGACCTTTTATAATATGCTCTGTGACTATATCCTCAGCATCTTCAGGCTTTACCGATACGTAGAAAACACCATCCGGATATACCTTAATAATCGGTCCCTTCTCACAAAAGCCAAAACATCCGGTAACCACCACTTCAACTTCTTCGGAAAGTCCATGCTGCTTAATGCTCTCATTTAGATGATCCAGCAGTTTTAAGCTGTCAGAGGAAGTACATCCCGTACCTCCGCAGACCAGCAAATGCATTCTTACATTACTCATATTTCATCCTCCCTATAATTTATCAAACGAGTTGGAAATGATTGCATTCTGCAAAAGACGTCCATTTTTAATATGCTCCGTGACGATCTCACGACCTCTTTTGGCATCCACATGACCATAAATTACAGAGGGGATCTCTTTACTTATGACTTCAACGATAGGCTCCCTGGCGCAGCTTCCCATGCACCCGGTCTGGGTTACGGATACATTTGTAATATTCTGTTTCGCAAGTTCGTCTATGATAGCCTGCATTGTCTCTCTGGCACCGCTGGCAATACCACAGGTTGCCATTCCTACCCGTATCATGATCCTATCCTCAGATTCCGCTGTTGTCCTTATCTCTAATTTATCTTTAGCTGCTTGTCTAATCCTTTCCAGTTCCTCTAATGATTTTAGTCTACTCATTTATTTCCTCCATATTAGTGATTATTTCACTTTTGTTTTCATCAATTATTTTCTTCACTTGATCTACTTCAACTCTTCCGTAAACCTTATCATTAATCATAACCACCGGAGCAAGTCCACAGGCACCAATGCATCGAAGTCCCGACAAAGTATACTTCCCATCTTCTGTCGTTTCACCGGTATGAATTTTCAACTCTCGTTCAAATTCCTTCATGATAGCATCTGCTCCTCTTACGAAACAAGCAGTTCCAAGGCACACATTGACGACATTTTCTCCTCTTGGCTTGGTAGTAAAATAAGAATAAAAACTGATTACGCCATAGATCTTTGAGCTGGGTAAATCCAACTTTTCCGATATAAACAAAATTACCTCATCGGATAAATATCCAAATATGTGCTGCGCCTTATGCAATACTGCAATTAACGCTCCTCTTTTGTCTTTTATACTGTCAATATAGTCCTGTAATTCCAGATAACCTCCATGAATTTTCTTCCCTGCCATTGTCAAGCCTCCTATTACCATTTGTAATTCTTTAAAACAAGATGTATTCTATCTCATCGTTTACTATTATTGGATATTACTTCTTCCATTATGTATTTCTTATAATTTCAAATCAGAAATGCTTATTATATGTAAAGCAATTCACAGAAGAGTGCTCTCAACGTGTCATTGTATTCGCATGAAAGGAAACACAAAAACTAAGGGGATAATAGCCAGTCATAAATCGCCAGCTATTATCCCCTCAGGATGAATTATTTCTATTCTATTTGACAGTTACATTAATCATTACATATTCACCAATCTGTGCATAAGCATATACATAACAGGTGCCTGAAGATTTTGCCTTGATGATACCTTTGCTGATGGTTGCGACCTTCGAATTATTCCTCGTATCCGCAGCCAGGAATTCCTCCAATCATTTTACTGCTTAGTATGTCGTTATCGCTTCTCTTGGGACATAGAATGACCCAGTAATTTTTTATAGACACTATATAAATAGTGCCAGTCTGAGTAGCCTACTTTCTCGGCAATTTCATAGATTTTTAAATCAGAATTAATATATAAATTACGGGCTTTCTCTACACGCAATTTTGTAACATAATCAATAAAATTAACTTTGGTAACTTCCTTGAAGGCCTTACTATAATAATTTTTACTAACACCAATATAATCTGCTACCATCTGTAAGGACAGATCTTTATCACTCAATTTTTCCTTAATATAATCCAGTGAGGTTAAAATTTCCCTCATTAATAAAGTATTACCGCCAAAATCGTTGGCATAATGCACTTTTTTATGATCCAAATCTCCTTTATCTGCTTCAAAGGAAGCCTCTTTATATAGCTGATTAATATCCTTCATTTGATTACCGATATTACTTATTCCTATCGCAAAATCAATTTTATAAAACTTCTCCATAAAATCTACGATTTTCTGCAACGCTTCATCAATTTGATTGATGAGATTCTCCTCATTAATACTATCGTTACTCCATGCAATTACGATATATTCATTAAAATTATTGCTGATTAGTTCATGATTTGGAAGCATTCCCAGTGTTTCATTAATCACGTTACAAACGGAAGCTTTCATTAGATAATTATCATTTTCAAATATTTCTGCCATACTTCCCAGATATTTGATTATCTTGAATACGATAATCACTAATCCATTCACCTTTGGGAATAGTTGAAGCTCCTGTATTTTTTTATCAAAGACCTTTTCTTCCATCTTCCTGCCATTCATAAGATCCAACAAAAATGCTTCTTTTCCCTTTGTTGTATTATAAATATTGGTTTGTTGTCGTATGGCCTTCTTATCAATTTCCTTTTCCTTTTGCTTATTCGCAGCCTTTTGCACTGATTCAATAATATCGTTAGGCAGCATCGTTGGTTTGAACAAATAATCGCAGGTTCCAAGCCTCATTGCCTGTCTTACGAGGTCAAATTCATTGTAACTGCTCAATACGATAACCTCAATGTCAATGCCAAGCTTATGAACTTCCGCTAATAATTCCAGCCCACTCATTTCAGGCATTTTAATATCAGTTAACAAGATATCAACATTATCTTCCATTAGCACATTAAGTGCTTCCTTACCGTTGGAAGCGCATATTACCTGCATCTGATATTCTTCCCAATTTATAGTTTCTGCGATGGCTTCCCTTGAGAATGCTTCATCATCAACGATTAGTAACTTCTGCACTTATATCCTCCACCTTTTTTATAACTGGTATTTCTACCGATACGCAGGTACCAACTCCTACTTCACTTTGTAAAGAAACCCCATATTTCTCGCCGTAGTTAAGACGAAGTCTTTCTTGAATATTGCTTAGGCCCACTCCTGTAAGCTTATCCATTCGATCATAAGGGAACCCTTTTCCATTATCATATATTTGGAATAAGATATGATCTCCACTGAGTTTACCGTTAATACGGATCATATTACCGGAGCTACGTTCCGCAAAACCATGCAGCATAGCATTTTCAACTATTGGTTGCAGGAGCATTTTTAATATCATACAATCTTGTAACTCATCCTCTAATTCGTATTTGATATTCGCACTATTATTACATCTCACCTGTTGAATATATACATAATCTTCGATAAATCTAATCTCATCTGATATCAAAACCGGTGTATCGACATTCTTACAGCTATACTCCAGCATGTTAACCAAAGATACAATCATTTTCGCTATGTCATTCACACCGCTTCGAATAGCCATCCACTTAACTGTATTCAAGGTGTTATAAAGAAAATGAGAATTTATTTGAGCGTTTAAGGCAGTTAATTCCATCGTGATTCGTTCATTCTCTTTTTGAACATTTTCTTTCATCAGCTTCTCAATCTTTGATACCATAATATTAAAGCTGTCAGCTAATACGGCCAGATCTTTGTCCTCAATCGTCTCAACCATCGTATCAAAATTACCATTACTTACTTTCTTCATACTCTTAACAATCTTTAAAATCGGCTTTGTAATACTGAGCGATAACCGAAGGGCCAGTAAAATAGCAAAAAACAGACATATGACAGCAACAAAAAACCATATATTACGCGCCTTTGTTAATTCCTCCTTCAGCATCGTTTCACTGTTCACCTGGATAATCTTCCAGTCCGTTCCGCTAATATTGCTTGCATGAATGGTTTGATTGCCAACCTTATAATAAATGTTGTCTCCGATATCTTTTCTGATGCTTTGAAGATTATTTCCTTTATAAGATAATCCTTCTACCTTCAAGCCCACGAAACTCAGGTCAGGACAGTATATTAAAGTTCCATTGCTGTCAACAATATATGCAAAATCTTTATCCGTCATGGTCATTGGGGACATCGCTTTTTCGATATTCTTATAACTAATATCAATCTGCACTAATCCTATAATGCTGTTTTTGTTATAAGTATTTAGATATGTCACCTGACTGATTACAAAAGGTGAATAAGAACCCGTATTAAAATATCTATAATCCGCCTTGTGTGTCGGGATTGTTATCGAACCACCCTCCTGTTTCTCATCAATTTTTACCCAATCAAGTTTCAAGAATTCTTCCTTATTCCAATCCGAGTTAGAGGTATAATAATTATCAT
>JAGFXQ010000056.1 GCA_017861355.1 Bacillota bacterium | reverse complement strand
ATCTTCATAAACTCTTCTCCGGTGATGGTCTCCTTCGTGATCAGATGTTCTGCTATCTTATCAAGGACGTCACGACTTCCGGCAAGTAGTTCTTCTGCTTTCTCATAACAAGTCTTTAGGATCTGCATTACCTCTTTATCAATCTCACCGGCGGTGTCATCACCACAGTTGAGTACTGCTCTTCCGTCCAGATAACGGTTCTCTACCGATTCAAGGCCCATGAGGCCAAACTTGTCGGACATACCGTATTGTGTAACCATCGCTCTGGCCAGGGAGGTTGCTTTCTCAATATCATTGGAAGCACCGGTCGTAATCGAGTTGAATACCAGCTTCTCAGCAGCACGGCCACCATATAGAGTAACAATGCGGGTCAGTATCTCATCCTTACTCATCAGATATTTCTCTTCCTCCGGAACCTGCATTACATATCCTAAGGAACCCATTGTTCTAGGAACAATGGTAATCTTCTGTACCGGCTCTGCATTCTTCTCCAGTGCGGTAACCAGTGCATGACCAACCTCATGATAAGCCACGATCTTCTTCTCTTCCTTACTAAGAATACGGTCCTTCTTCTCTTTACCTGCGATAACTACTTCCACGGATTCAAACAGATCTTCCTGCATAACGACAGTTCTACCCTGCTTTACCGCCAGGATTGCAGCTTCATTGATCATATTGGCAAGATCTGAGCCTACTGCTCCTGAGGTAGCTCTGGCAATTGCCTCCAGATCTACCGAGTCATGCATTAATACATTCTTTGCATGAACCTTCAGAATATCCACTCTACCCTTTAAATCGGGTTTATCTACAATAATTCTTCGATCAAAACGTCCGGGACGAAGTAATGCTTTATCCAGTACTTCCGGACGATTCGTAGCACCAAGGATAACCAGACCCTTGGAAGAATCGAAGCCGTCCATATTTGCCAACAGCTGATTCAAGGTCTGCTCACGTTCGTCGTTGCCACCACCGTAATGAGAATCACGGCTCTTACCAATGGCATCAATCTCATCAATAAATATGATACAGGGAGCCGACTGCTGTGCCTGTTTAAATAAATCTCTTACTCTTGATGCACCGACACCAACGAACATCTCTACGAAGTCAGAACCTGACAAGGAGAAGAACGGTACCTTAGCTTCACCTGCAACTGCTTTGGCAAGTAATGTCTTACCGGTTCCGGGAGGCCCAACGAGCAATGCGCCCTTCGGCAGCTTCGCACCGATGCGGGTATATTTTGTAGGATTATGAAGGAAATCAACAATCTCCGTTAAGGATTCCTTCGCTTCCTCCTGTCCGGCTACATCTTTAAAGGTAACTCCGGTTTGCTTCTCTACATAGACCTTGGCATTACTCTTTCCGACACCCATGACACCACCGCTATTCTTCGATATGGTTCGGAATAGGAACCACATCACCACGTAGATGGCGACAAAGGGAAGAACATAAGAGAGAATCGTAGTGATAATCGAGGAACTGTTATCGTTCACCTCTTGATCGTATTTTACATTGGCTTTATCCAGTCGATCTACGAGTCCCAGATCAAGAAATTCTCCGGTATAATAGGTAATTTTCAGAGTACTGTCCGGCTGATTCTTCGGCGTGATGACGATTGTGTTATCATTCTTTACTAATACCGACTCTACCTCACCCTTATCCAACATCTGCAGAAATTCGCTATAGGTAATCGGCTTATTGGTACTGTCCTTAATCTGTTCGGTCAGAGTCCAAAACATATACCAGATGACCAGTGCTGATATCAGGGTAATAATAATGACCATCTTATTCGGTGTGCCATTTTTATTCTGTTTATTATTATTGTTATTGTTATCCATGAAATCCTCCTATTCATAGAGCTGATTGTATTTATAAAAACGGACTTATAGTCCCTATTTCTGCCAATATGGACCGTATAACTCATTATACTTATAGTCTTTCCATAAATCAATTAAATTGTTCTTAAAATTCTATGATTAAATTGTGTACAACAGGAATCGGGAGCTATATTTAACTCTTCCTTATTATATATCACATTAATAATACAAACTATGATTATGTCACATAACTTAAAACATATTCCAGTTAAAATGTCTTTTTGAAGAATTGACTTCATTCTTCATTTGTAGTATACTAACCAACAACAATAGAAAGTACGCATTGCGAACTTTCTATTAATTATGAATTGTACATCGTACCAGCAAGGGTGCCGGAACCTGGTTTAAGGTCCACCATAAGGACTGCCTGGCTTAATTCACCCATTTTTGCCTTAAACCTTTTCAATTGATCTGGTTGATGGCTTTTTTTATTGCGTAAAATCTTTTCATAGTGAAATAATAGAATAATCAGGAGGTAGTATCATGGCTACGAAATATGTTTTTGTTACCGGTGGTGTTGTATCCGGCTTAGGCAAGGGTATCACTGCCGCTTCACTTGGGCGTCTCTTAAAGGCGCGCGGTTATCATGTTACCATGCAAAAATTTGACCCTTATATCAATATCGATCCGGGTACAATGAATCCCATCCAGCATGGTGAAGTATTTGTTACGGACGATGGTGCAGAGACCGATCTGGATCTCGGACATTATGAGAGATTCATTGATGAAAGTCTTAACAAGATGTCCAACGTTACAACAGGTAAAATCTACTGGTCCGTATTATCAAAGGAACGTCGGGGTGATTTCGGCGGAGGTACCGTACAGGTAATTCCCCATATCACAAATGAAATCAAGAGCCGTTTTTACAGAAATGATTCGGACACAAATACTCATATCGCCATCATTGAGGTAGGTGGTACTGTGGGTGATATCGAAAGTCAGCCCTTCCTGGAGGCGATTCGTCAATTCCGCCAGGATGTGGGAGATCACAATGTTGCTTTGATTCATGTTACCCTGATTCCCTATCTGCGTGCCTCCGGGGAGATGAAAACAAAACCTACCCAGGCCAGCGTTAAGGAGTTGCAGGGAATGGGTATTCGCCCTGATATCATCGTATGCCGCACCGAGCAGCCACTAGAGAACGGTATCAAAGAGAAAATTGCTCTCTTCTGTAATGTTCCAAGCTCGAATGTATTGCAGAACCTTGATGTTGAATATCTGTATGAGGCACCCCTTGCTCTGGAAAAGGAGCATATCGCTGAGGTGACCCTCGATTGTCTCCAGCTGCCCTGTCCTACACCGGATCTTGCTGATTGGGAGCAGATGGTACAGTCCCTCAAGAATCCGAAGGCAGAAGTAAAGGTTGCCTTAGTTGGTAAGTATACCCAATTACACGATGCATATATCAGTGTAGTTGAATCTTTGAAGCATGGTGCTGTTGCTCATAATGCTGCCATCTCCATCAAATGGATTCCCTCTGAGGATGTAACAAAGGAAAACGTAGCAGAGCTGTTAAGTGACGTATGCGGTATTGTAGTCCCCGGTGGCTTTGGCGATCGCGGTATTGAAGGCAAAATAAATGCCATCTGCTATGCCAGAGAACACAAAATCCCGTTCTTAGGATTATGTCTTGGCATGCAGCTGGCACTTGTAGAATTTGCTCGCAATGTAATAGGCTTCGAGGATGCTCACAGTGTTGAACTTGATCCATCTACCACACATCCGATTATCAATCTTATGCCTGAGCAGGATGGGGTTGAAGATCTCGGTGGCACCTTAAGACTTGGCTCCTATCCCTGTGTACTGGAGGAAAACAGCAAAGCTTATGCACTCTATGGTGACAAGGTCATTCATGAAAGACACCGCCACCGTTATGAAGTAAATAACTATTATCGTAATGATTTTACCAAGCATAACCTAAAGCTATCCGGCTTATCTCCCGATGGACGCATCGTGGAAATGATTGAATTAGAGGATCATCCTTGGTTCTTAGCAACTCAGGCTCATCCGGAATTCAAATCCAGACCGAATAAGCCTCATCCTTTATTCCGTGGTTTTATGGGAGCTGCCCTTGAATACTGTAGTAAAAGTGGAAGATAACATCATCAACCCGGTACCAAGAAAAATGGCCATATCCGACAGATTGAATATGATGCTTTTCAGTTTCTTACAATTGATGCTAAAATAATCCACCACATAGCCCCTCATGATTCGATCCGCAACATTGCTGATTGCACCGCCTAGGGCAAAAGCTAAACCAAGCTTAAATATCTTCATCCCTTTCTTGGGAAGAAGAATGATAAAAAGGAGTGATACAAGACCTAACAGGATACAGGAGATGGTCTTTAGCATCTCCTTTTTTTCACCCATAAAATTCAAAAATGCACCTTCATTATGATGCTTACGGATGATAATCTTACCCTTCAGAATCTCCTGCCGTTCCCCAAGTTCTCTATTTTTCTCGATATAACTCTTAGTAAAATATTCTCCGATCACAATTACCAGTATAATCAGAATATAAATCATAATCTTCCTCCTAACTACAATCCGACTGAATGATAATTACTAATATTTACATATCTATTATGGCATAACCCCTGTAACTTATCAAGACATGTTGTTGCTCTTATTTATATTTTTCTTATCCCTGTTACAGTAGTATTTGTATTCGTTGGTACCTCATGCTTCGATCGTCTCAAGCCATGGAAGTCCGGAGGCCAGTAACTCTCTACCCTTATTCTCCTTGATATTCTTATAGGAAGGATAATGAACGAGTAAATCGCCTTCCTTCTCCGGATTAGACAGCATTTCATCCATCCGGGCAAACTTCGGATCAAAGATTACCTTTACCTTATGACTGTGAAAAACATTCTTCATATCTGTAAAGGCACAGGCTAATTTAATTACATCAGCATCTGATTCGTACACCGTGATTTGAGCCAGCGGGTCCAGCGCAAGAAGCTCCCGGATGTGATAGCCCATACCAAAACCATAGATATGATAATGCTTTCTCTCACTCTGATACCATTGCTTTGCGAGTAGGAAGGCTTCGGTCTGGATCTTGCTGTTCGTATGAAAATAAAATTGACAGCCGTCATTTTCCGCAGCCAGAGTCATCAACCCACAGGAGGTGAATTCAACCCGGTAGCCACTCTCTAACAGCTTAGCTGTATCGATCGGTTCCCTTAAGCTGTCTTCCAATCCTTCACTATGATTAAGTATTACCTCAATATTATCTCGATAGTTCTCTTCGTTAAAATCAATCTCTTCCTTGCTGATGATCAGCTCCTGCACTCCAATCAGAAAGTTAATCAGCTGTAGCTCAAGTAAATCTGCTAATAGGATAAAGTCTTTGTTCTTCTTTGCCTCAAGTATCCCCTTCAGCATCTCCAGCATAGATTCTGTATCAACTACATTAAAATAATCCCGATTCGATATTATCGTCTCTATACTGATTCTTACTTCATCAATGGATTTAGCCATATGCCCTAAAGCCATATCGATCTGCTGTCCACGGAAATAATAGATTGCTTTATCCATCTCTCCTAAAAGTCTGGTATTATGCTCAAAGATATTTCTTATGCTTTGTATCACGTATTGATCCCTCCCAAACTGCCTACTTACTCCATCCCTCATATAACACTTGAAATGCTTCTGCCTGCTCTGTTATCCCAAGCTTGCGGTAACATTCAGCCAGCCTCTTCAAAGGGAAATCACCGGAATAATGAATATTCAATTCACATTCTGTCTCATAAGCAGCATTATAATACCAGATGACTGCCTCCTTATAGTCCCCAAGTTCCGTAAAATATTCTCCCAATTCATAGCATACTTCGGCACTTGCTTTGTTATCTGCCAGATTATGAAGACAGCACTTTAGGAAACCGGTAAAATCCCTGCGTAGGTGATAGCATCTGGCAAGGATACATTCGTTTATCTTACGTTCCTGATCGCTATATTCCTCTCGTTCGGCGCATTCACTGAAGTAGTCGAAAGCCTCCAGGAAATCCTTTTCTTCACCGGCGATAAACAGCTCTCTGGCATACATTTTGAAGAGCTTCGGTGACAACTTTCCTTCTCTATGAAGTGTTCTCTGAAACATCTGAAAATCTCTTCCGGCATGCTGTGAGATCGGCTTATGCTGTATTACAATGTCACTGTCATAGATGATAGGTGACAATACGACATTTTCATGAACCGGCTCAACCCATTGGAAGGTTCGTAGACGCTTGTACAGCTTTGGACGATATTCCAGGTCAAAGTTATAGGTGGTATTGTAAGCCAATTGATTCGCGTATTTCATCTGAACGATCTCTATTTCGGGCAACAATGTTTGTTTTAGTGTAAGAAAACGATGTCTGTTTTCATCGTCGATGACTTCATCCGCATCCGCAACATAAATATAATCCATCGTAGCCTTGGAAAAGGAATAATTTCTTGCTGCTGCAAAATCATGAATCCATGTAAAATCATAGATCTTATCTGTATAAGCCGCCGCGATCTCCTTGGTAGCATCTCCGGATCCGGTATCTACGACAATAATCTCATCTGCCAAACCCCGAAGAGAATCCAGGCATCTTGCCAGTACTTTTTCTTCATCCTTCACTATCATACAGACACTGACTGTAATCATCGAAACCTCCATGTTACTTCGCGTACTTTTATTGTCATGAATAATGTTGCAGATGCTGCATTACACGAAGCGGAACGATTGTGTATTGCAGCATCTTTATTATTTATTTGTTATTTTTGTACTATTTTTTTCTTCCGCTTCGTCTATTGCTATCATCCAGCGGTATTCCTGGTATTATGACTTTATATCTGTGGCATTAATCTGAATAGATTTATACTTCACTACATATCCGGCTGCATTAAGCTCATATATCGTCAGGTATTGTCCGGCTGTGGGGAAAGGAATGTCTGCTTCGGATGTGAAGGCAAGTCCGGTTGTGAATTTATCCTCCATATTTAAGCCGGTAACCTGTGTTGCTCCGATCGCATAAACCAGAGTATCATTTAATCCAATTGCGTTCTCTACTTTTACAGAAGTGTATCCGATCACACTACCCGGTAATACCGTGGTGGTCAACGCCAAAGCTGCGGTAGGATTCTTGATCGTAAGCTTACTGGAAACCTTGTCCACGGTACCATTATCATAATAGATACTTAGTGCTCTTGAGGTACAATTAACCATTTCCTTCAAAGTCTTATCATCAAGGATGATCTTCATCGTATAGACCAGATTCTTGTCGATTGTTCCGGTCGGTGTTACTACGGAACTCGTAACCGGTACATCCTTCGTGCCAAGCTTTACATACTTAAGTTTTGTCTCAAAAGGCATCTTACCAACCGTATTTAATGTTACATCAATTGAGATTGTAGTCGGATAACCCTTAGTATAGACATAAGTCAATTTTGGTGCTGTGGGTATGGAAGGATAGTTTACATCAAAGGTAGTCATCGTAGAAGCAAGCTTATAGGTAACTGCCGAGGTTGTTTCTGTAGCGGGCTTGTATTTAACCTCTTTCATTCTGATATAAAGCTTGGAATAATCCAACGCTTTTGATGAAAGCACCTTTACAATCGTACTCTTCGTAATCGGGGTCCAGGATACTTTTGTCAGATCAAAGGTTCCGCCCTGCTTAACCACGCAATACTCATACGGATTGTCATCGGATGCTGACGGTATCTGAATATTAATATTCTTCGTACCATTATAAGTAATGTATATATTTTGATTTGCAGCAGTCACATTAGCCGGAGCACTGCTTGGAACTATACTACCTGTTATTACTCGCTGCGGGTTTATATTAGTCTGAATAATCTTCGAGGATGATGCACTCGAAGTAGAATAATTTCTTATCTCGAGCAAAATCTGAGGGAAGGCGGTAGTTGCTGTCAAGCCGTCATACGATCCTCCGATCATTGTCTTGAGCGTTAAATTCTTCACCAATCGGTCCGTAACCTTCGTCCAGTAGGGGGAAGTAGTAGTGACGCCTGCAATTGTCGTGGTCGTACGGTATTCCTGACCATATTTGATTGCTGCGGTAAATTTGCCACCATCAATTCCGGTCACCGGTAAGGTAGCCATCTTTCCAATCTTCACCTTAACTTCATCACTGGCACGTCTTCCCTGTGTTCCATTCGGGTAAACGGTATCATAGGTGAGACTGGAATCTAACACAGTACCAATCATCGGCTTTGTGTACGCATAGCTTCCGGTATAAAGCCAAAGTGCATAATCTAATGTGCCGGACTTTGCCTTCACAACATCATCAAACGGAGCGATTCTAAAGTATAAATTAGTACCTTTAATCAGATAGTCTTCTAGTAGTTCTTTTGTTAAAGTTGAACTGTTCATCCAGGAACCCGAATCGCCTTTTCTCCACTGTAAATCACTGAAGGTGATTGGATTCACACCGTTTCCTTCGCTCGCCATAATGTTCAGAAGTTTACCTATCTTATCGGTAGGAACCAAGGTATCCATTCTGCTATAATCAATAGAAACATTGAGTTTGGATGGCTTCTCCTTAAGTATTACACGTGTCTGAGTCGGATCGCCATCCCCTTTTATCTTAATGATGTTCTCCGAATTCGCGGATAACCAGGATACATCAATTACTGCGAGAGTATCCGTAGAAGTAACCTCCATCACATCCCAGATATTTCTGGCGGCGTCCATTTCAGTCGCAAAATATATCTTAGAATTCCCATTAACAAATACCAGAATACTCTCATCCGTATAGGAGACAGCGCATATCTGAACCGGTGAGGCTGCAAAAGCCACCTGCTTTGGCTGGTATATTACGCCAATCATAACTAAGACGAGAAGTAACATTAGTTTCATCCAAATTTTCTTCTTGTTCATTCTACACCTCCATGTGATCCCTTTACCTTTTGTTCATTAACATTCACAAGCTGACATATGATATCTAGATTATACCGCATTATACACCAAAATTCACTAAATTTTAGAAATTTTGTGGTATCTAAATAAAAAAGAGAATTTCCTTGGTATAAATATGCCGAAATCCGATCTCAAATTTTGCCTATGAAGATCATGCTTTAATAATAATATCGGCAGGATAACGAATAAGCTTAACCCATAATTTCCATAGAAATCTTACATTATTCTTAACGTGTGGATCGTGAGTATTCATTCTTATAATCAATACAATCGTTTACATATAAAAAGAAAGAGTAGAATTCATAGAATCCCACTCCAACTATTGACTCACGCCATACATGAAACGAAGAACATGTTGGTTTACGTTAAAGTATCAAGACGTTTCCTTGCTACACCGTAATCACCACACATCGTATAGTATTTTATTGCATTTTTCTTATCGCCAAGACACTCATAGATTATCCCGATATTATAGTAAGCCAGATATCCATTTACGCCTTCCATCTTAGCTTCTCTTTGCTCCGAAGCATTAAGAAATTCCTTGATTGCTTCATTGAATTTCCCATTATTCATCAGAATCAGAGCAATCAGAAATATAAAATCTGCTGAATACGCAAATTCATCATATATATTTAATAACTGCAGTGCAGTTTCATATTGTTCTGAATTCAGCAGGGAATATCCGTAACTCTCTACCAGGTCTTGAACATATTCCAACCGCGGATTCAAATCGAAGTATAGAGCTTGCCCAAAATAATCACAGGCACTTGCATAATCCTCCTCCATATAATAGCTTTTGCCAAGTTGATAAAGAATATAGGGATCATCGGGGTTTTGTTCATGGGCTTGTTTTAAGAGGTTGATATTTCTTTGTGTTTTCCGCCTGCGCGTCTCAAGGCTTCCCTCATAACCGGAGTGCAGAACTGTCAGTGGGATTGGATAAGTTTCGTCTATACCGCTCACACCACCTGCATTACTTACCGCATTCTCCGATACAATGCAAGTAACCTGTTCATGAATGATGCCCTCATAATGATAATATTTCTTGGAGAATAGGCGATTGACCCGCTCCTTATATCGATATAACATACCGTTGCGGGTATACTCATTCAGTCGCAATAACCGCCCTATCCTCTTGGGATTCTGTCCGATCAAGCGTTTCATCTCACTGATATCGATGTTTTGGGTAAACTCATCACTGTCCAGCACCAGAATATATTCATTACTAGCTTTGCTGATCGAATAATTTCTGGCCGCCGAAAAATCATTTATCCAGGTAAAATCATATATTTTATTCGTATAGCGTGAGACTATTTCTTTGGTCTGATCCGAGGAGCCGGTATCGACTATAATAATTTCATCCATATAATTGGCAATGCCCTCAAGACAGCGTTCTAAATTGGCTTCTTCATTTTTGACAATCATACAGAGGCTGATTTTGATCATATTGTACCTCCAGGGTAATTAATAGCTCATTTCGATGATAATAGTCTTAACCTTTAGTACTCCAGCCTGATCAGATTCTATTTATTAGAAGCCCAGCTTCTTCAGTTCTTTTCTCAGATCCTCTTCCGACAGCCACTCTGCATTCTCACCTGAGCTATATTCAAAGCCTTCCTTCACCAGCTTACCTCCGGGGAGAAGATGCTTTGATAGATCCATCCAGTCAAAATGGGGATACACAATATAGTGCTTATCATATTCGTATGTCATTCTGGAATCATCTCTGGTTACCATAATCTCATGAAGTTTTTCCCCTTCACGGATACCGATTTCGACCAGCTTTGCCTCCGGCTTCATAGCCTTAGCCAGGTCTGTAATATTAAAGGAGGGGATTTTCGATATATAGGTTTCGCCACCCTTTGATTCCTCCAGGGCTTTGAATACTAATTCAACGCCTTGCTCGAGGGTAATCCAGAAACGTGTCATACGAAAATCAGTAATTGGCAAGGTGGTCTCACCCTTTTCAATCATATTTTGAAAGATCGGAATAATGGAGCCACGACTACCGGCCACATTACCATAACGGACAATTGCGAAACGTGTCCCTTTATCACCGGAGTAAGCATTTGCAGCCGCAAATAATTTATCGGATACCAGCTTCGTTCCACCGTATAGATTAATCGGGTTCACTGCCTTGTCGGTTGATAAGGCTACGACCTTCTTCACTCCACGATCCAGAGCAGCATCAATCACATTCTGTGCTCCGTGAATATTGGTCTTAATGGCCTCGAAAGGATTATATTCACAGGTAGGTACCTGCTTCATAGCAGCAGCATGGATGACATAATCTACACCTTCAAAGGCTCTGTACAAGCGATCCTTATCTCTGACATCTCCGATAAAGAATCGCACTTTAGACATGTCCACTTTATCTGCATACTCCGTTCTCATAACACTCTGCTTAAATTCGTCTCTGGAATAGATGATCACTTTATTGGGATTATATTTCATAAAAATCATTTCCAGAAACTTTTTGCCAAAGGACCCTGTTCCACCGGTGATCAGTATATTCTTGCCATTTAACATTATTGTTCCCTCCAATTATCTTCCACTATATGATGCAAATCATCAAAGCATAGAAAAGCTTTTGATCTGCTTAAAAATATTTTCACTGTAACTTATATCGACATAAATCATAATATCATTAATAGTTTCTCTGTAATTCAACTTGCACCAAATCCATCCATCAATTCCTCCACTTTTATCGAAAGATTGACCTGGAACCCATCCTTTATATTAAGGATTTCACTTGCTCGATCACATAATCCTGTTCTTCCTCGGACAGCTTTGCATACATCGGAAGACTGATGAATCTAGAATATACAAGCTCAGCATTCGGACAAACAACCTCAGCATATCCATGTGCCCGGTAATAAGGCTGTGTGTGCACCGGAATATAATGAACGTTTACACCGATATTTCGTTCGATCAAGCTGTCAAATACTTCCTTACGATTCTTATCGAGAACCTGTATCACATATAAATGCCAGCTGTTATGGCACCCCTCCGCCTGAAAAGGTACTTTAATTCCTTCCATTGCACCAAAAGCCTGATCATATCTCGCTGCAATCTCTCTTCTTCTTGCTACAAAAGCATCCAACTTCTTCATCTGACTGATTCCAAGTGCACATTGAATATCCGTGATACGATAATTATAGCCCAGTACCTGTTGCTCATAATACCAAGGCCCATCACATTGCTCCAGCTGAGAAGGCTTCCTCGTAATTCCGTGCGTACGGAACAGTTTTAAGCGCTCATACAGCTCTTCATTCTCCGTCATAATCATACCGCCTTCGCCGGTAGTGATGTGCTTGACCGGATGAAAGCTTAACACTGTCATATCGGATAAGGTGCCTATTTTTTGTCCTTTATAATCTGCTCCAAGTGCATGACATGCATCTTCAATCACGATAAGATTGTATTCCTTTGCGATCGCGTGGATCTCATCCATCGCACAAGGTTGTCCGGTAAAATGTACCGGAATTATTGCTTTGGTTTTGGGCGTAATCTTACGCCTGATTTCTTCAGGATCGATGTTATAGGTATCCGGATTAATATCTGCAAATACCGGCGTTGCCCCACAATACAGGGCACAGTTCGCAGAAGCAACAAAGGTAATGGGTGAGGTGATCACTTCATCCCCTTCTCCGATTCCCGCCGCCAGACAGGCAACATGAAGTGCAGCAGTCCCATTTGAGACCGCAACTGCATACTTTGCTCCCAGATAGTCAGCAACACTTCGCTCAAATTCCTCTACCTTAGGACCAGTCGTAAGATAATCCGAGCGTAAGGTCTCTACCACCGCCTGAATATCATCCTCGTCAATCCATTGTCTTCCATACGGTATATACATACTTCATCCTCCTTAGATTTTAGCACTGATTCGAATGCCAAAAAGCAACTAATGATTTGACACCCGGATCTAATTAAATATTTTTACAGTAAAGAAGTAGTTCCGAATTTTCTACGTCCTCACCCATCTGATTATACCCCTGTTCTATAAATCTCTTCTGAGAGACTGGGTTATCCTTCTTCACGACCGCCCGAAGCCACTGCAGCTCCGGTCTGTTCTCTTGGACCTTTTCTTCTAATAATCGAAGCAGTAATCCACCGAAGCCTTGTCCCCGATAATTGATATCCACACTGAAGCTAATCCATCCACCATCCTCACGGATATCCAGACGTATCTGACCAACCGGCGTATCATCCTGCATAAGTATATAGATATCACAATCCTTGCTCTCTAGTTTGCTCTGATACCAGCTGTTATGCTCTTCCCATGATATCTCCCGGCTATTGACCGAATTCCTTCGAACCGAAGGCTCATTCATCCAATGAAAAAGCAACTCCATATCCTGAAGCTTCGCATCTCTCAGATATATCTCTCCCACAGGCTCACCCACTTTATCTTTTATACTTTATCTTT
>JAGFXQ010000265.1 GCA_017861355.1 Bacillota bacterium | reverse complement strand
GACGACAAGGTAGATAGGACAGAGGTGGAAGTGCGGTAACGCATGTAGCTGACTGTTACTAATAGGTCGAGGGCTTGACCTAAAAATGGTTTGTTAACAATGTATTCTAAGAATACAAAATCGGATGTTTTAATTATCGTTTTCTAGTGTGGTTACTCTGTACAAATGAATACAATTCTATTCATTTGTCTTGTATTCCTCGATAGCTCAATGGTAGAGCACACGGCTGTTAACCGTGGGGTTGTAGGTTCGAGCCCTACTCGGGGAGTTAATTGATTAAGATCTTATGTATTTGATTATAAATACAAAAGAAATTGTCATATAATAACATACAGTTTTATGGTCAAGATGATTGACATTGATAAATATCGTATGTTATAATCACTAATACGGCTCCATGGTCAAGCGGTTAAGACACCGCCCTTTCACGGCGGTAACAGGGGTTCAAATCCCCTTGGAGTCATTGTAATAAATAATACAATAGAAAGCACGCTTCGCGAACTTTCTATCGTCGTAAATAAAGGCCGACAGTATTTGGACCTTTAGCTCAGTTGGTTAGAGCAACCGGCTCATAACCGGTCGGTCCGGGGTTCAAGTCCCTGAAGGTCCACTTAATCTCTAAAATTGGCCCAGTGGCTCAGTTGGTTAGAGCGCCGCCCTGTCACGGCGGAGGTCGAGGGTTCGAGTCCCTTCTGGGTCGTAAAGTTACTTATTATATAGTAGCTTGAGATGATATAAAATGATTTAATTGTTAAAAACTGTTTGTAATTTTAAGTGTTTTGTGATAAGATATGAAACAGTTGGTGATATTTACAGCCCAGGGATCTTAGCTCAGCTGGGAGAGCATCTGCCTTACAAGCAGAGGGTCATAGGTTCGAGCCCTATAGGTCCCATTTGTGCCGGCGTGGCGGAACTGGCAGACGCACAGGACTTAAAATCCTGCGGGACTAATCTCCCGTACCGGTTCGATTCCGGTCGCCGGCATTATTCTATAATAATTATAGAATAATGCTGTTTTATTTTTAAGAACGAACAGTAGTAGATACGTGTGTGCTTAGCTCAGCTGGATAGAGCGTCTGGCTACGGACCAGAAGGTCGGGAGTTCGAATCTTCTAGCACACGTAACAAAGTCTTGAGAACACTATGTTTTCAAGGCTTTATTTTTTTGTTTAATATAGACAGCAATCATAAAAATTAATCTAATTTTAAGATCAGATTCATTTACGTAGAATGATGCTTATGATAGAATGTAGCAAAGGAGGCTTAACACTACATGGATAAAAATGAATTTATATATATATTGCGCCAGTCATTGAGCGGTGAAGTGACTTCAGAGTTACTGGAGCAGAATGTCAATTATTATGATAATTATATAGGTTCCCGATCCGTACAAGAGGAGGAGAGGGTAATATCTGAGCTAGGCGATCCAAGGCTGATTGCAAAAACAATTATCGAAGCTGATAGGGTAGGAAAGGATAAAAGTAAGGCTTATCGGTCCCAAGACTATACACAGGATGCGCAATCTAACCAAGAGGATCTAGGCGAGGGAACTCCTAAGTTTGGTCGAAATGTATTTATTTCTAACTTTAAATGGTATCATAAGCTGATTGCAATATTAGTTGTGGTTGTACTGTTTGTTTTGATTGCGGTGATTGGTAGGCTGATCATAGGATTTTTATTCGCATTTGGTCTTCCGATTATTCTGATTATATTAGTGATGCTGCTATTCCGAAGAAGATAAGACATAATATAAATGAAACGACCGCAAGGGGGAGCCATGCGGTCGTTTCGATGAGGGGAGTATAAATAATTAATAAGGGGTTATATAACGCGCTAGGGTTGACCCTAGCACTTTTTTATTATAACTCAGATGTTGCTAATATGCAATATTTATATTGCCAAATCATATTTTGGTGAATAATTTCTACATATAAAGGTATCAATAAAAACTATAATAACGATGAATTGTAAAATGACGCACATAAAATTCTGAATTGTATCAAAAAATAAAAACAATAAAACCGATTATCAAGTGTAGAAAAAATGATATATATGGGAAAATATAGATAAAAATATGCTAAAAAATTACAACGTTTCATGAATATTTATATTAAAAAAGCAGATAATAATCCTGTAATATCAAATTAATATTTCACTAATAGGAGGCCATTCATGAATACAAGTAACAACAATTCCAAGAACAACAACAGCACTTATCAGACATCCAATGTTAGAGACACAACAAGCAACAACAATTCTAGCAGAAATGCTAACACTAGCAACAATGCTTCCAATTCCAGTAGAAATGCCAATACCAGCAGAGATGCTAATACAAGTAACTATACGACTGGGACCAGCCGCAATGCTGTATCAGGTAGCAGATGCGAAGACTCATCCAAGGGCTCATCCAAGGATTCTGCAGGTTCTTCCAAAACATCAAGAAACAATACCAGTAACTCGAATAGAAGCAGCTTCTTAGACGATACAGATAACAATTACTAAGAAGCAAAATACCAGTTTAAATGACAAAAATCCCTTTAAGATTAATTCTTAAAGGGATTTTTCATGCGCAAAATAGCACTTCTTTGAATATTATAATAGTGTGGTGCCAGTAGTAGGAAAGAGGTGTATTCTGATATGTCATTTGATACAATTCGTACTAATGAGATTATAAAGTATATTGGCAAGCAAAATGTTATAATTATTGATTTAAGAGACCGACATGAGTATAATTCAGGACATATTCCGGGAGCTGTTAATATCCCTTATGAGGATCTTGAAAACCATGGTAATCAATTTCCGAAGGGAAACTTACTCATATTTTACTGCGACCGCGGTAATATAAGCTTATTAGCGGCAAGAGATTTAATGAAATATGGGTATAATATAAAAAGCTTGTATGGAGGTTTACGGGCTTATCATGGGACATTAGATAAAAGCTGATGAAAAGTTCATTGACTCGAGGACAAAAGAGCTTTACAATAACAGATACAGATATTGTGGCAATCATTCGATTATAGCTGTTCAATCTGGTTATGATAGACATAGGATAAAGTTGTAAATGGAGGTATTTATGAAACAATTTGAATATATTTCGCCTTGTCATTTTGGTTTGGAAGCCGTGTTGAAGCGTGAGCTGATGGATCTAGGGTGTGAAATTACAAAAGTCGAAGATGGTAAGGTATCTTATACGGGAGATGAAAATACCTGTGCAAGAGCGAATGTTTTTCTTAGAACGACGGAACGTGTATTACTGAAGGTAAGCTCATTTAAGGCAGAGACTTTTGAGGAGTTGTTCGAGAGCACAAAGTCGATTCCCTGGGAGGGGTTTTTACCTAAGGATGCTAAGTTCTGGGTAGCAAAGGCAAATTCTGTGAACAGTAAACTGTTCAGTCCTTCCGATATTCAATCCATTATGAAAAAGGCAATCGTGGAGAGGATGAAGGTAAAGTATAAGCAAGATTGGTTTGAAGAGACTGGGGCTTCTTATCCACTCAGGGTCACGATTCTGAAGGACGAGGTTACAGTATGTATTGACACTTCAGGTGAATCACTTCATAAGCGTGGGTATCGTAAATTGACAAGCAAAGCCCCCATAACGGAGACATTAGCAGCGGCATTGATTATGCTTACCCCGTGGAATAAAGATAGAATTCTAGTGGATCCTTTCTGCGGGAGCGGAACGATTCCGATTGAGGCTGCTATGATTGGTGCAAAGATAGCGCCTGGCCTGAAACGTAATTTTTTGGCTGAGAGCTGGTCTAATATTATTCCTTCTTCCAGTTGGGCGTTAGCGAAGCAGGAAGCAGAGGATATGATATTAACGGATGTTGAAATGAACATTCAGGGATTTGATTTAGATGGTGAGATAATTAAAGCAGCAAGACAAAATGCAAGATTAGCTGGTGTGGATCACTTAATTCATTTTCAGCAAAAACCGCTGCGTGAATTGAGTAACAGTAAGAAATTTGGATTTATCATAACAAATCCTCCTTATGGTGAACGATTGGAAGATAAGAAGGAGCTTCCTGAGCTTTACAGAGAGATCGGTAAAGTCTTTGGTGCATTAGAGGCGTGGTCCTATTTTATTATAACCGGTTATGAGGATGCACAGAAATATATCGGTAAACAGGCAGATAAGAATAGAAAGATTTATAATGGTATGATGAAAACTTATTTCTATCAGTATATGGGACCAAGGCCACCAAAGCCCAGTAAATAGTATGAAAAGAAAGATGTTATAAAGTAGGAACGATTAGAAACCGTCGAGACTTTGTAACATCTTTTTCTTGTATTATTATATTCTTTTTGAAAACCATTGTTGTATATCAGAGTATACTTCTTCGTTATTTAATTCATTCAATAATTCGTGTCGGCATTCGGGATAAAGCTTTGAAGTTACATTAGAGAAACCAGCCTTTTTCAACACAGATAGGTATCTCTGTATCTCTTTACCATATCCACCGACGGGATCTTTCTCTCCGCTGATAATAAAAATAGGAAGCTCGGTCTTCGTCAAGCGGATGTGGTTCTTCTTAGTCGCACCTTGGGTCAGCTTTAATAAATCATGATAAAAGGAAGCAGTACAGGTGTAACCACAATAAGGATCATGCATATAGGCTCCTACCACCGGATTACTTCTGGATAACCAATCAAAGGCAGTACGACTGGAGAGAGAAGTATATTTCTTATTGCCAAACATAAGATTACTTAAAAATGGTGATATGTGTTTTACTCCTTTGAACTTAGTTACGAAGGCTGACATAAATAGACCGGATGAGATCAGAAGCTTCGGCGGGTATGCAGTACCACAAAGGACAACACCGTTATACTTGTCATATTGCTGGATTACATTACGTGCGATCAGGGATCCCATGCTATGACCGAATAAAAAGAACTTATTGCTACGATTGTTCTGCTCAATATATTCACTGACCGTAATTGCATCAAAGGTTACTAACTGATATCCTTTCTCAGGAGCAAAGAAACCTAATTCACTTAGTTTTCTTTCGGTGCCATGACCGCGGTGATCATAGGTAAATACATCGTATCCATTATTCACCAAGTATTCGGCGAAGGCTTGATAACGTTTTTGATGCTCTGCCATTCCATGAAGAATTAGAATACTGGCTTTCGGCCGCTTCGGACAATTATAATGGGTTAGTTTTAT
>JAGFXQ010000441.1 GCA_017861355.1 Bacillota bacterium | reverse complement strand
AGCTGCTGCGATCATAATTGATTTTATCGAATACCTTGATCAATTGCGAGACAAACGTACCGATCACAAAGTACTTGGAACCCTAATGCCACTGATGGCGGATCATATGTCAAGAGAAGAATGCTATTATCTGCGTAAGCTGTCTTACGCCACTCCAAGCGTTCGAAGACCTGACTGCGATCCCACCAGACCAAGAGTTGAAGTATAAGTGACCCGAACCATTGAAATGTCCGCTTCGCAGACATTTCGAATCTTATAATTAAAAGGCTTTCCTCTTGGCTTCATCATTTATCACGATGCAGTCACAGTGGAAAGCCTTTATTTATACTATTATTTTATCAATGGTTGGCACCCGTCACAATAATAAATACTGCCTCCAAGATAAGCTTCTTTCAGTATAGTTCTCCCACACTTAGGACATGCTTTTCCGACGGTCTTCTTACTCACCTTTGTTTTGTAACCACCCTGAACTCCAAAAAGATCTTTCTCCGTATCCCTACCGCCCTCTTCGAGCATTTGATTCAGAGTATCTTTGATCGAATGGTATAGTCTGATTTTATCTTCCTCTGTATAGGTTGCCACTTTTCTCTTCGGATGCAAACCTGCATGATACATGATATCCTGTAATACGCCATTACCCAAACCCGGAATTCGCTGCTCGGTTGCAAGAACTGCTTTTGTACTCAACTTTTCTGCACCCGGAGCCGATAAAATTCCCATAAAATACTCAAGATCAAATTGGTCCGTGAATGGAGATGGTTTCTTCTTACCAACAAGATAATACGGATTATCAAATTCTTCTTCATAAAAGCATAACAAAAATCCATACATTTGCGTAGAGCTACTGAGTGCCGAACCATCCTCAAATTCCATTAAGAGCTGATGCTTTGTTGGGTATTTCGTATCCTTATCATGATATCTTAGTTCCACTCCGTCTCCGAACACAAAGACCAGATCTTCTATTTCCATACGGACTTGTCCTCCGTTTGGTCCTGCCTCTCCGATCCGACGACCACGAAGTAGTGAGTCATATATTTGTGGGTCCCCTTGAAAGAACGTAAATTTGTGTGGTGAAGAAAGTGTTGTAACCTTAATAATTCGCTTACCTCGAAGTACCGTATTCATTTGGTCCGATAATATCTTTGCTTCTACCAATTCAATCATTCGATCTTCTCCTTGCATCACGTCTTAATGGTGTATCATTTGTTCCCCAACCTTTTCTTTATCACGATGCAGTATCCCATCTCAAGAACCAGTACACCAATACAAGCAATCAAAGCTATGATTACGTTTGGGTATTTTCCATTCAATTCATTTTGTGCTGTATGCTTCACAACAAGTCCCAGTTGCCACTGTAATCCAGCCAAAATAAATACTAAAAGGAAGACGTATGAATATCTTCTCTCCGAGTGAAAGCTCTTCTTCATATAAAAGCTTATACATAAAGCCTAGACAGATGAAAAGGGTAACCATCAGAACCAGAGATAATGCAATATATTTATAGTGCCAGGCAAAAATCCATACTGCATTGCATAAGCAGGAAACAATGTAGAAGCCTCTGATAAAATCAGCCAAATTGGAGGATAACTTCCTTTTCCCTGCTGCAAATTCCAGTTGGTATATCGTAAATGAAAATAACAACAAATAAATGATAATCCATATCAAAAAAGTGTAAGCTGCCGGTGTGATTAAAGTGGGATACATATTAGATAACTCACCTGTCGTCACCCCGTTCAGCGGTAAAAGATTGGCAAGAGCATTCACTGACACCATAATTAAAAAAGCAAAAACCGAAAACACCTTTGCTATCGTATTGATATTGGTCATATATGTATCCCCCACAATTATTTGCTTCAAATATAGTTATAACATAAATTAGTGAATATTTCCATATTGTTTTAGAATAGTAAATAAGTACTACTTAATAAGATACTTCCAGAATATATGATTGTCAATATATTTATGTCGTATTGACTCATTTTTTGAATATTTATATATTATTTTACACTATTTTCGATAATACCATAATTATCTTTATTTATCCCGCATATTGGCATTAAGGTGCAAATATCGAAGCCATCAGGCTTAATAGACAGGTGATAAAAATCATCCCTCGGACATATGATATTGTAAAGTAATTAATATGTCTTTGGGAGGGTCAATGGATTTTCAGCAAAGTAAAACCTATCAAAATATATTGAACGCATACAATCTGGAATCCGTAGTGAATACTAGATATCTACTATATGCGGATCAAGCCCGACTTGAGAATTATATTGAAATAGCAACTATATTCGAAACAACTGCACGAAATGAAAAGGAACATGCCCGTATCTGGCTCAGAAAAATCAACAATGGGACCCTGCCAAATACTGAGGAGAATCTTGTAGCTAGTATATCATATGAGAATGATGTAGGAAATAATATTTATCGAGAATATGCACGAGTGGCGAGAGAAGAGGGTTATAACGATATTGCTTCTTTATTCAACGGAATTGCTAATATTGAATTGAATCACGGCCTGAGATTTCAGACATATCATGCTAATCTGGTTCGCGGAGAATTATTATGTAAGCCGGAGGATTCCCTATGGATCTGTATGCAATGCGGAAACATTATGAGTGGTAAATGTGCTCCAGATATCTGCCCTGTGTGCGGATTCCCCCAGGGTTATTATCGTTTCTACAGCAATGAAGTGTTATAATCAGACCCGCCGGGATGGAGGATATCTCTTCCGGCGGGTTCTTTTGCGTGTTTTTGAAGGCTAAAAGCTATATCTCATCCTGTAACAAAGGATCTCCCAAAAATCTAACATAGTATTCATCATAGGTAATTCCCATCCAGTAGATATTCTCGGCCAGCTCCGGTCCAAGATAACGGAAGTGCCACGGTTCATAATCATAGCCTGTAATTTTCTCCTTGCCCTTGGGATACCGCAGTATATATCCGAATTCCCAGGAACGATTCCTTAGCCATTCTCCTTCCGGTGTATCTGCAAAGGTTTGTTCCAAATCATTAATATCCACTGCCAGCCCAGTCTGGTGCTCACTATGCCCGGCTCTGGCCGAT
>JAGFXQ010000264.1 GCA_017861355.1 Bacillota bacterium | reverse complement strand
CGTGGAATGTAGTGCGCCGGTCTACTTAGCAGCCGGTCCGGTCAAGGAACCTTACTTCGCTCATTATGATACACTGGAATGTGATTACGAAAGTGGACAGGAGTCAGAAGAGCTAAAGAAGGGAAAGAGACTAATATACCAGCTGTTGAGACGAAGCTATCCGGAGAGAAGTATACAGGCAAGGTACCGGCTGGAGAATGGGATGTATGGTACACTGTTCTGTGATAATAGAGATCAACCCATGGTAATCGATTACCGCTTGGTGAATAACAGCCTGACGAAGTTCCGAGAGAGAGATGATTATTATCAGACGCACCGGATTAAGGTAATCTATATTCTGGGAGTACGTCAGGAGAAGAATACAAAGCAGTTGGACTGGTACCAGAATCTGCTTCAAAAGGCGATGGGTTATGTAGCCTTCCTGGATGTAGAGAAGGAAGAGCTGATACTGCGGAGAAGCTATGGATATCGGCTGGGTGCAGAGAGACATTTTAAATCGGTCAGGAAGAACTATCGAATCTCAGAGCTGACTATGGATGAGACCGGACAGATGCTCTGTGACTTTGATGCGCTTTGTGACAAACTGGTACAGCAGATCGAAGAAGAGAACCGTAGTTATCAGCGAACGCAGGACAAGCTAAAGCAGCTCAGAGAGGAACGACAACGTCTTGAGGAAGAAGAACAGAAGCGGATGGAGGAATACCGAAGAAGAATGGAGACAGTGCCAATAGAGCCAATCGTGCAAATAGAGCCGCTAGAGCCAATGGAGCCAAGGCCAAGATTAACACGAAGAAGCGATGAAGAGATACTGGCACTTGGACTTAATCCGGTAATCTATGAGAAGTGTATTCATCTGATTGAGCAAGGGGATGGACATCTCGTAGCGAAGAAATATTATGATGCAATTATGAAGTCTGTATAAATAGGAGGAAGCAGTAAGATGGCAATTGATAAAGTCAGAGAATATCTGAAGCAATGGGGTAAGGAGGGTGATATTCGTGAGTTTGAAACCTCAAGTGCAACCGTGGAACTGGCGGCTGAGGTCTTAGGCGTTACACCAAGCAGGATAGCAAAGACATTGTCCTTTAAGTCGGAGGATGGTGCAGTATTGATTATCACGGCAGGAGATGCAAGAATTGATAATGCCAGATTTAAGTCGGAATTTAATATGAAAGCCAAGATGTTGACTGCGGAGGAGGTTCTGGAATATACAGGGCACGCTGTTGGTGGGGTCTGCCCCTTTGCTCTTAATCAGGAGCTTCCGGTCTATTCCGATATCTCGATGAAGCGTTTTACCACGGTATTTCCTGCCTGTGGCAGCAGCAATTCCGCCATTGAACTAACCTGTGATGAGCTTGAGAGTTACTCGGGCAGCCTTAAGTGGGTCGATGTCTGCAAGGGTTGGCGGGAAGAACAGCCGGATTGATTGTCGATATTTTAATCCATGATCACCAGCTCCAATCGGATATCATCAAGCAAGCATGTAATATCCGTACTACACTTTTGTTATATCATAACAGATACAGGAAAGGAAAGACAAGATGAGATATCAAGAGATTAAGATTGAGGTAGATGGGCAGGAGGCAACACTGACGACTTATCTTCTGAATAATTCCGAGGAAATTGATGAGAACAGAACACGTCCTCTCGTAATTCTGTGTCCCGGTGGCGGATATCGATTTGTATCCGAACGGGAAGCAGAACCGGTTGCGATTCAGCTGAATGCAAGGGGAATTCATGTTGCGATTCTTCGATATACCGTATATCCCGCAAAGTTCCCCACTGCATTAACTCAACTGGCGAAATCATTAGCTTATGCGAGAGAGCATGCAAAGGAATGGAATGTAAGAAGCGACCGCATTCTGGTGATGGGATTCTCAGCAGGAGGTCACCTTGCAGCAAGTATGGGAACCTTATGGCATGAGCCATTTCTTGAGGAGATTATGGGGATTCCGAAGACGAACTATCAACCCAATGGTTGTGTGCTTTGTTATCCGGTAATCAGCTCCGGGGAATATGCTCACAGAGATTCCTTTCATGCTTTACTGCAGGATCGGTATGAGGAACTGGTTGATCAGATGTCCTTAGAGAAGAGAGTGACGGAATACCTGCCACCCTGTTTCTTATGGCATACCTTTGAGGATGGCTTAGTACCGGTTGAGAATACGATGTTATTCACCAAAGCGATGAGCGAGAAGAAGGTTCCCTTTGAACTTCACATCTACCCAAAGGGTTCGCATGGACTTTCTCTTGCAAATGAAGAGACCAGAAGTATCCATGACAAAGGACCGTTACCGACGGAATGTCAGACATGGATTACTTTGCTCGGGACCTGGATCAATAATCTATAGTCAGAATGGCAGAATTGATAATTAGATGTAGCCTGAATTTAGATGTTTCCCAATAACATAATAATGTGTACGCAGCAGATACCGCTCCTCAGTAATAGATCTACGAATCGATCACCTCCGGGGAGAAACGGGAATCTGTTGGGTACACATTAATTTTTTACGCTTATTGCTCCGAGTATTCAGGAGGTGAGAGTTAAGTGCTTATATACCTAATTAATTAGGTGCTTAAACCGTCTTATTCATTATTGCCTTAAGGGCATTTGTTATCTCGGCAATATAAAGATAATGATAATCCCCATTTGGAAAGAAGGTATTATTGAAACGCTCTTCGATAAGACATTCTCCGCTCATCTGTTGAACATAGAGCTTCTTACAGATAAGCACATTCTCTGCTTCCGCAAAAAATGGAGTTTCTTCAAAATAATCAAGGGTTAGCCCGCTCTTTGTAATCTTATCTTCCGTACGACCGGAAACACTTCCGAGGTAATTCAATTCCTTTTTGTAGCCTTTCTCCAGAAAGCTGAGAGAGAAGGTATCCGCCTGATCCAGAAATTCCTTCGTATAACGCTGAGGGCGTACCACAATAAAAGCTACATTTTTGCCATACATAACACCAAGACCACCCCAGGAGGCAGTCATTGTATTAACTTTATTCTTATCACCTGCAGTAATCAACATCCATTCTTTACCTATCATCTGAAATGGATTCTTACGTATCATATCCGGTAAAATTTCTTTAAAATCATGCATGTGTTTCATTTCTCCTTTAATATTTTTCAGAAATTACAATTAATCATGTTCCAGGTACCATTATAATTTGAAGTGTTGACCTTTTCTCTGCTAATAATCCTAAATTTGACAAATACAACATTGTTATTAGTATTATACGATAGGTAGCCACAGGATGCAACGTAGAACAAAAAATTTCACAAACATATTCTGATGGCATATATTAATTGTAAGGCTTTTATAAATAAAAGGATGTTGTATATGACGATTCATGTAGTGAAGGAAGGAGATACCTTAAGCTCTATTGCTGCACAATACGGAGTAACAGCAGAGCGAATTATTATAGAAAATGAGCTTCCAAATCCGGAAAAGCTGGTGATCGGTCAGAGCCTCGGAATTCGGGTTCCGGATGTGGTTCACACTGTGGTGCAAGGAGATACTTTGTTCAGCATCGCCGAAAAATATGGCACTACACCGAACCGAATTCTTCAGAATAATCCAAGGATAGCGGTAAATGAAGCGCTTAACCCGGGAGAAGTATTGGTTATCACTTATCAGGGTGACGAAGTTCGTGATACCCTCGTGATTAACGGTTATGCTTACCCCTTCATTGATCGTGCGGTACTAAGACGTACCCTGCCTTTTTTGACTTATCTCTCAATCTTTACCTACGGTTTCACTCCGGCTGGGGAGCTGGTGCCGATTGAGGATGAAGAATTGATTGCGATTGCCAAAGAATTCGGTGTAGAACCGATTATGATGCTTGCGCCGATGACTGCAGATGGGGCTTTCAATAGTCAGGTTGCACATCAGATGTTTACTAATCCTACCGCGCAGGCCAATTTAATCAATAATATTGTTGCAAATATCAAGGCGAAAGGCTACCGCGGCCTTGATATCGATTTTGAATTCGTACTGCCGGAGGATAAACAAAACTTCTTGAATTTTATTACTGCGGTAAATAAAAGACTGGATGCGGAGGGGTATCTGACCCTGGTAGCACTTGCCCCCAAGACCTCCGGTGAAATGACCGGATTATTATATGAAGCCCATGACTACCCAACCATCGGAGCTGTTGCCGATTTAGTACTTCTTATGACATATGAGTGGGGATATACCTACGGTCCTCCGATGGCAACCGCTCCTCTGAATAATGTTCGGAGAGTATTGGAATATGGTGTCACAGTAATCGATCCGAATAAGATTTTGATGGGAATTCCGAATTATGCTTATGATTGGCCGCTCCCCTTTGTCAGTAAAGTGACCGCAGCAGAATCCATCAGTAATCAGAAGGCGATCGAACGTGCAGCGCAGTATGGCGTGACGATTCAGTTTGATGAGACCGCCCAAGCCCCCTTCTATAATTATACGACTGCAGAAGGGGTGGAGCATGTCGTATGGTTTGATGATGTCAGGAGTATGCAGGCGAAGCTGGCTTTGATTCCGGAGTTAAAGCTAAACGGTGCCGGAGTATGGCAAATCATGAACTACTTCCCGGGACTTTGGTTGGTGGTAGCTTCTCAGTACGCAGTAACGAAGGAATGACATTAAGCATCGGGATTAAGAAAGATAGTCCGTCTCATTGTACCGGTCTGTTCTGGTAACATAGGAATGACAATAGGAATCGGATTAAGAGGCTGCCGCATACGATCAGTACATGAGTGCGGCAGCCCTTTTTGCCCCCTTGTATTTTGTTGTCATAGATGGAGAAATATGGTATATTGAAATTGTGATTTGTTTATACTATAAACTAATTAGAGAAAGTGAGAACTACGGTAAGAAACATCATAGAAGTACCGTACGGGAATAGGGATGAGAGATGTCATTGTTAGAGTAAAAGGGACAGGCAGAGAAGAAGTGATCGACCAAATCACCACGACGGAGAAGGACCGAAGGTCTAGGGTAAGATCGAAGGAAGTAATTAGAAGCAACAAAAGAATTAGTGGAATTAGTAGAATAAGTAGAATTGGAAATTGCGTGAAGACTGTAGTGCTGACAGCGATGCTTCTATTGGAACTAACTGGTTGCAGTAAATATTTACCAATGACAAATAAGGAACCGAGAATGGTAGAGTCTGCGAAGATCGAAGAGAAGGTTAGAGAAGCTAATGAGGACAAGGTGGCAACAGAGGTCACACAGAACGAGAAG
>JAGFXQ010000263.1 GCA_017861355.1 Bacillota bacterium | reverse complement strand
TGGCCAGAGATAATGAAGTCTCAATACTCCGTAAGACGGATCCGATGAAGGCGTATTTTAACTGTCATACCGATATTACACTGCCTTATGATGAGATTAGAGAAATAGTAGTGGTACAAATTATGAATATGTTAAGTATTAAGAATTTCTCGAAGAGCTATAAGAATGACAAAAAAGCGGTGGAGAACTTGAATCTTGAAGTGATGAAGGGAGATATCTTTGGCTTCATCGGACATAATGGAGCTGGAAAGACTACCACAATCCGTGCAATCGCCGGCGTACTTGACTTTGAAGAAGGTGAGATAACCATCGATAATATATCCATAAAGAAGGATCCGGTAAGCTGTAAGAAACGGACAGCTTACATTCCTGACAACCCGGATCTATATGAACATCTGACCGGAATTGGTTATTTGAACTTTATCGGGGATATCTACGAGGTGAACCGATGCGAAGAAGGAAGTGCTATTTTCTTCTCGACTCATGTCCTTGAGGTAGCGGAAAAGCTCTGTAATAAAATAGCGATTATTAAGAACGGTAAGTTGATTTCCCATGGAACAACCGAAGAGGTTAAGGGAAATAGCAGCCTTGAAGAAGTATTCATGGAATTAATCGAAGAGAAATAGCTATTTCAAGAAGGGGGCGACAAGCATGATGAAAAAAGTGATGCGTTTGGTCCGAGTTCAGCTTTGGGCAGTTCTTGGAGAAATGCTATCGATTGGAACGAAGAGAAATAAAAAACCGAAAGCGATTTATATTGGAATCGGATTGTTTGTACTGCTTATGAGTGCAATTTCATTTCTATACAGCTATATGATCGGCAGTGGTCTGGCTATGTTTGACAGTCTTGAAGTCCTGCCTCCGATGTTTATGTCAATCACTTGCATTGTCCTTTTGATCACAACCATATTTAAGATTAAGGGAACCGTCTTTGGCTTCCGGGATTACGACATGGTCATGTCAATGCCAATCAGCACAGGAGGCATCGTAGCCAGCAGACTGATTATCCTCTATAGTATCAATATGCTTTTTGTAGCTATGCTTATGCTACCGATGACACTGGCTTACGGGATATTGGCACGGCCCTCTGCACTGTTTTATGTTTTCAGTGTGATCGCTATTTTGTTTCTTCCCCTGATTCCGATCGTGATTGCATCAGTGATTGGAACCATCATTGCCTATGTGGCATCCAAATTCCGACGCTCGAATTTGCTCAATATCATACTCACGATGGGTATACTTTCTATCTTTATTTCCATGTCCTTTGCGATTGATGATGACGGGGAGAAGTTAGTGACGATGAGCCGAAATCTGACCTCACAGGTTTATTCGCTCTATCCGCTTGCCAAATTATACACGATGGCAGTGGTGGATCAGGACCTTTTCGCCTTCGTGTTATTTATCGCTATTTCGGCAATTGCATTCTTCCTCTATACAATCCTGATTAAGATGGTATTTAAGAAATTAAATACTGCCATCCTGACCGGGAAGACAAGAGCTGACTTCAAGATGGGCAGAATTAAGACAGGGTCTCCTTTGAAAGCGCTGTATCTTAAGGAACTGAAGCGTTATTTTGCTTCCACTATCTATGTAACCAATACAGCCTTCGGTATTGTAATGCTGACACTGGCAGCGATCTCATTATTTTTTGTTGATACACAGACATTATTCGGCCCTGAGATTCCTGCAAATTTAAGATCTGGGATTGGTCCGTCTATTATTTCCTTCTGCGTCATGATGTGCTGCACTACGATGTCTTCGATCTCGATGGAGGGAAAGAATCTGTGGATTTTGAAATCCCTGCCGGTTGAGCCACGGATCATCTACCTGGCGAAAATCCTGGTGAATCTCACCATATTGGCTCCGGCTCTCATCGATGCGGTTATTCTGGGCATTGCTTTGAAAGCAGATTTTTTGGTGATTCTGCTTATGGTCTTGATCGCGGCGGCATGTTCCGTCTTTGTTTCCTTCTATGGGCTGATCATTAATCTGCTTCTGCCGAACTTTAACTGGACGAATGAAGCGATTGTTGTAAAACAGAGTGCTTCCTCCATGGTCACCGTATTCTCCTCGATAGGAATCGTAATTATTCAATTCACTCTAATGATGCTGATGCCGAATATATTAGTGGCCTATCTGGGTTATGTCACTGTGCTGGTCGTCCTTGATGTGTGCCTGTATTGGGTCATATTACATTATGGAAAGAGGCGGTTCTTCGAGCTGATTTAAAACCGTTGCTAATATATCATCAATATAAAGCTTATTCATGATCGCCAGCTCCGATCGTATACACTCAAGCAAGATTGGTGTATACGATCAGAGCTTTATTATATCTTGCTTGACCTATTAGACCGACTAATGAATTACATAAGAAATTATCCTCGGAAAAATAACGACAAAAGAATGAGGATATGCTAAAATGTGAGCATAAAAGGCTTAGGCGGTTTTAGTCAAATTAGGAGGTTAAGCATATGGATTATAAGAAGGCAGGCGTAGATATAGAAGCTGGTTATAAAGCAGTTGACTTGATGAAGGAGCATATCAAGGGAACGATGCGTAAGGAAGTATTGGGCGGTATTGGTGGTTTCTCCGGTGCGTTTTCCTTGGAAAGCTTCAAGAATATGGAACAGCCGACTTTGGTATCCGGTACGGACGGCGTCGGAACAAAGCTGAAACTGGCCTTTATCCTGGATAAGCATGATACCATCGGTATTGACTGCGTTGCCATGTGTGTGAATGATATTGCTTGTGCGGGTGCGGAGCCCTTATTTTTCTTAGATTATATTGCTTGTGGAAAGAACGAACCGGAGAAGATCGCGACGATCGTAAAGGGTGTAGCAGAAGGCTGTAAACAGGCAGGAGCTGCGTTGATTGGTGGAGAGACTGCGGAGATGCCCGGTTTCTATCCGGTCGAGGAATATGACCTTGCCGGTTTTGCGGTAGGAATTATCGACCAGAAGCACTTGATCAACGGATCACAGATGAAGCATGGAGATACATTAATTGGTATTGCTTCCTCCGGAATTCATAGTAATGGTTATTCTCTTGTCAGAAAGGTATTCAGTATGAAGAGAGAAACACTGGAGACCTATTATGAGACCTTAGGGGGTACCCTTGGAGAGACCTTACTGACTCCTACGAAGATTTATGTGAAAGCATTGCAGAGCCTGAAGCAGGGACAGATCACGATAAAGGCATGCAGCCATATCACCGGTGGCGGATTTTATGAAAATATTCCGAGAATGCTTCCGGAAGGCATCCATGCAATGGTGAAGAAGAACAGCTATGACATCCCCCCGATCTTCCAGATGCTATCTAAGGATGGAGACATCGAAGAGAAGGTTATGTATAATACTTATAACATGGGTATCGGTATGTTGATCGCCGTAGACAATAGGGATGCGGATGCTGCAGTGAAGCTACTTACTGCTGCGGGTGAGAAAGCATTTATCGTCGGTGAGGCAGTGAATGGCACGAAGGGAGTAACCTTATGCTAAAGCTGGCGGTTCTGGTATCCGGATCCGGTACGAATCTTCAGGCATTGATTGATCAGATGAAACTGGGTAAGCTTCCAGGAGTAAGCATTGAAGTTGTAATCAGTAACAAGAGAGATGTATATGCCTTGGAACGTGCTATGAACCATGGGATTAAGGCAGAAGCAATTGTCCGAAAAGACTTTGAGGACAAGGCTTCTTTTGATGAGGCGCTGCTCAAACTGATCAACTATTATCAGGTTGACCTGGTGGTACTGGCCGGTTGCCTGTTGATCCTTCCGGACACTGTTGTTCGAAGCTATCCTAATCGCATTATTAATATTCATCCGTCCCTGATTCCCTCCTTTTGCGGAGATGGTTATTATGGCTTGAAGGTACATGAGGCAGTACTTGCCCGTGGAGTAAAAGTAACCGGTGCAACCGTTCACTTTGTTGATGAGGGCACGGATACGGGACCCATTATTCTTCAGAAATCAGTAGCAGTAGAGGAAGGGGACACTCCTGAGATTTTACAAAGAAGAGTGATGGAACAGGCAGAGTGGGAGCTTCTTCCCGAAGCAGTACGTCTGATTGCAGAACACAAGATCATCATTGAGGATAATATCGTAAAACAATTAAAGTAGAATGTAAAAACAGATGGTAGATTTGATATTTACAAATTCTACTTTCTGTTTTTTGTGTTTTGATCATATGGAGGGTTGAGTAATGAAGGTTTTGGTGATTGGTAGTGGTGGAAGAGAGCATGCAATTGTAAGAAAGATAGCAATGAGTCCTAAGGTAGATCGACTTTATTGCGCGCCTGGGAATGCAGGAATTACTGAATTGGCAGAGTGTGTGGATATTGCAGTAAGTAATTATATCGGTCTGGCTGATTTTGCCGAACGGGAAGGAATTGATCTGACCGTAGTCGGCCCGGATGATCCTCTGGTGGGTGGAATTGTCGATGTATTTGAGGAACGTGGTCTTCGCGTCTTTGGACCAAGGAGGAATGCTGCGATTATTGAAGGCTCTAAGTCATTTTCCAAAGATCTGATGAAGAAGTACCATATTCCTTCCGCGGGATATGAGACCTTCACTTCATCGGAAAAGGCGATCGAGTACTTGAAGACCACCGGCTTTCCGACCGTCTTGAAAGCAGATGGTTTAGCTCTTGGCAAAGGAGTACTGATCTGCAATGATTACGAGGAAGCTGTTTGCGGTGTACATCAGATTATGGAGGAGAAGCAATTTGGCTCTGCCGGTGATAAGCTTGTCATTGAGGAATTTATGACCGGTCGTGAGGTATCTGTACTGGCGTTCTGTGACGGAACCCGTGTCTTGCCTATGACCAGCGCCCAGGATCATAAGAGGGCAAAGGATGGAGACTGTGGTCTGAATACCGGTGGTATGGGAACCTTTTCTCCTAGTCCATTCTATACGGCAGAGGTAGATGAATTCTGCAGAAAGAATATTTATCGGCCCACGATGGATGCGATGAAGGCAGAAGGCAGAGATTTTGTCGGTATTCTCTTTGTCGGACTGATGTTAACCAAAGAAGGCCCCAAGGTACTGGAATACAATGCACGCTTTGGCGATCCGGAGACTCAGGTAGTGTTGCCAAGAATGAAGAACGATATTATTGAGGTGTTCGAAGCTTGTATCGATGGTAAGCTTGACAGTATTGCTCTGGATTTCGAAGATAACGCTGCCGTATGCGTTGTACTTGCTGCGGAAGGCTATCCGGAGCATTATGAAAAGGGCTATCCTATCTCAGGCTTGGAGCATTTTCAAGGAAAAGAAGATTTCTTTGTATTCCATGCCGGAACAAAGCTTGCCGGGGGAAATGTAGTGACGAATGGAGGAAGAATTCTGGGAATAACAGCTACCGGTAAGGATCTGAAAGAGGCCCGTAGAAAGGCTTATGAAGCAACAGGCTGGATCAGCTTTGATAACAAATACATGCGTAATGATATCGGTAAGGCAATTGAAGAAGTATAATAGAATATTGTTAGAATAAATAGGAGTTGCTTTTAAATCGCTGAATACGGTTGGAAGCAACTCTTTCGCTAATCCGATTTCTTAAGATTCTCTTACATAATCCTTAATTTTGCTTCTGCTAACATAAAATGCCTGAAATGCCACATAAGTGCCATACTTCATTTGTAGAATAAGGAAATAAAAAAGGTAAATTTAGATATTTGACAACTTATGA
>JAGFXQ010000262.1 GCA_017861355.1 Bacillota bacterium | reverse complement strand
ATTGCCCAAAGTGTGGGAAAGAGCTTCCGGTGCCGGCAGAACTGAAACAATGCATCTGTATGTACTGTGGTGAGAATATTAGTATAGAAGAACAAAGAACGCCTGAGGAGCAGAATGTGGAGAGCATGGAATTCCAGACTGCTTATCGGACATCACTGTTACAGGCAGGTAGCTTAATCGAGGATTATGAGAAGCTATTGAAGAACTTCACAGGCGCAGGCTATAAGGGAGCATTTCAAGCATATTCTGAATTGGGAGAAGACATTCTGTCAGTAGCAGATCGTTATGCATTCGGATCCGAGGAGAGTAAGGAACAGGTAATCAAAGAACTCTCGGAGAGTATTCTAATGACGGCGGAAAATCAGATAGAAGCACACAAGAGTGTATTATCCGGTAATTCGAAGGCCAGACTTCTGGATCAGCATCGTTTCTTTCTGGCAGTTTATCTTATTCCGATGCTTTCCCATCTTAAGCTGACGATCAGCGAAGCTCTGATTGATCAGATTATGAAGGATTGGAAACAGAAATATCCAAGCTATGAATTCAAAAAAGCGAATTATGAGGAGCTGGCAGCAGGATTTGAACGAAAGGGTTTTTGCTTTATCACTTCCGCGGTATGTGATACCCTGAATAAACCGGATGACTGCGATGAATTAATGATCTTACGAGAGTATAGGGATAATTATCTTATGAATACGAAGAGTGGAGCAAGGATGATTAATGAGTATTACCGGATTGCGCCTGTCATCGTAGCCTACCTCAATATGCAGACCGATGGGGAAGAAAGATACGATAGGATATGGAAAGAAGATGTGATGCCATGCCTTAACTTCATCGAGAACGGTCATAATGTACAGTGTAAGAAGCACTATGTCAGGATGGTCCGTCGGTTAAAATCCGAGTTGCCATTCTAACAACAAGGTTATGAATTTAGAGACAATTTCAAAACAAAATCAGTTGTCCGGTATGATCCGGCGATTGGTATTGTTCTGAAATTGTCTCTTTTTTGATGCTTTCTAAAGTGGGACAAGGAAAGACAACAAATTTAAGCAAATAATAGCAATTCTGTGAAATGACGCGAAACGAAATAATGTGTAATATGATTATATAATATTCATAAATAACGCGTAACAAGGAAGAGCATTTTAGTAAAATTACACAATGCTACTAGATTAATAAGGGAGGCTTTACCATTATGCCCAAACCAATTGCTACAGGAAAAGTTACACCGAATGGATTTTCAACCAAGAAGAAAACGTTGCTGCTGCTCACCATGGTGGCTCCGGGAGTGATCTGGCTATTATTGCTTCGTTATCTTCCGATGTTTGGTATTGTAATTGCATTCAAGGATTACAAGATCTACACCAAGGATCCGTCACTGTTCAACAACATAATGCATAGCAAGTGGGTCGGATTAAAGAACTTTGAATTCCTCTACAAAACCTCGGACTCGCTAAAAATGATTAAGAATACCATCGGATACAATGCACTCTGGATTGTACTGGGCTTAATTATTTCTGTAACCTTTGCCATCATGCTGAATGAGATATCGAATAAGTTTGTAGCGAAGGTTCACCAGACTTTAATGTTTTTCCCTTATTTCTTAAGCTGGGTCGTAGCAAGCTATTTCGTTCTTGCCTTTCTTGATCCGACCCGCGGACTTCTGGTGCACCTCCAGCAAAGCTGGGGAATGGATGTTACCAACTGGTACAATGACAATAAACCATGGCCGGTGATACTAACCATAGCAAATCTATGGAAGAATATCGGCTATTCCACAATCTTATATCTGGCTGCAATCACCGGAATTGATGCTTCTCAGTATGAAGCTGCAAGTATTGACGGTGCAAGCAAATGGCAGCAGGTACGATATGTAACCATACCGCATCTGAAGCCCATGATCATCATTCTCTTTATTATGAATGTCGGTAAGATATTTAACGCTGACTTTGGTCTGTTCTGGAATGTACCGATGAACTCGGGACCGTTATTTCCCAGTACCCAGGTTATTGATACCTATGTATACCGGGCATTGATGGCTACGAATAATGTCGGAATGAGTACCGCTGCCGGCCTCCTGCAGAATCTGGTAGGCTTTGTATGTCTGATGGGTGCGAATACGCTGGTACGTAAAGTGGATGAAGATAGCAGTCTGTTCTAATTACATAAGTAATTACGGCTTCTCACAATAAAAATAGATAGGATTGATGGAAATGATGAATGAAATAACAGTGAAACGAAGAGGCAATAAGCGGTTAAACCGTGTCAGCCTTCCCGTAGAATTTATGTTCCATATTGTACTTGGCCTGTTTTGCCTGATCTGTGTCATACCGTTTATCTTCGTAGCAATCATATCGTTTTCTTCGGAAAGCAGTATACGCGAGATCGGCTTCTCCTTTCAACCGGTTCAATGGTCCTTAGAAGCATACCGATATGTAATGGATCTGGGAGACCAGTTATGGCGTTCCTACTTCAACAGCTTTTTCATTACGATAGTTGGCACCGCTTTGAGCGTGCTGATGTGCATCCTGTATTCTTATGCACTGTTTCGTAAAGATTTTAAATACCGCAGGTTCTTTACATTCTTCGCCTTCTTTACCATGATGTTTGGCGGAGGATTAGCACCAACCTATATGGTTTGTAAGAACATACTGGGGTTAAATGATAGTTATGCAGCATTGATTGTTCCCATGCTGTTGAATCCTTTTAATATCATCATTATGAGAACCTTCTTCCAAAGTACGGTGCCGAACGAGCTGATCGAAGCAGCGGCAATCGATGGAAGCGGGGAGTATAACACTTTATTCAAGATTATTGTACCGATCTCCAAGCCGGGAATCGCTACGGTAGCACTTCTCAATGCATTGGCATACTGGAATGAATGGTTTATTGCAATGCTTTATATTCGTGATGCAAAATATTTCCCTTTGCAGTATCTGTTGATGAAGATGCAGAACCAGGTAGACTTCCTTGTTCGTAACAGCTCGGTCATCGGAGCGGAGGTTACCAAGATTCTTGGCACCCTGCCACAGGAAAGCTTGCGAATGGCATTGGTTGTATTGATTGTAATACCAATTGCTTTCGCATATCCATTCTTCCAACGTTACATAATCTCAGGACTGACCATCGGATCAGTAAAAGGGTAAGAACGGCGGACATAGTGTCAGCCGATTACAAATAAATTATTTTATCAGGGAGGGTTTATTTCATGAAAAAAGTTCTATCAGTTATTCTGTCACTCATGATGCTGACCATGCTTTTTGTCGGCTGTGGCAAGAAAGCAGAAGAAACAGCAGATACTGGTGCAGCAACAGATACCGGCGCTAAGACGGAGGAAGCTGCAGCTACCGAAGCACCGGCAAAAGAAGAATTAGCACCTGTAACCTTAAAATGGTATCTTCACGGCAGCAATGTTACCGATGATTCTGAGGTTCTTGCGAAAGCAAATGAATACTTAAAAGAGAAGATTAATGTAACTCTTGAACCGATCTGGGGTACTTGGGGTGACTTTGACAGCAATGCAGTTCTCGCAATCAACGGCGGCGATGATGTAGATATCTATTTCACTTGCTCTTGGAGTGCTGATGAATACAATGCATTTGCAAGAAAAGGCGCTTGGGTTCGTCTTGATAATCCTGACAACAACCTGATCGAGCAGTATGCTCCCGACCTTTGGAAGACACTTCCCACAGTATTAACACAGGGCGCAACAATCAATGGCTCCGATGGTTATGGTGTATATGCAGTTCCCGGTTACAAGGATATTGCTACTCAGAACTGCTGGGATATCAATGTTCCGTTACTTGAGAAATACGGTTATACCGTTGATGATATCAAGAATGCTGATTACTACAGCTTTGGCGAAATTCTGAAGAAGGTAAAAGACGGCGAAGGCGCTGACTTCTATCCGTTATTAGTAGAAGGTAATGTTCTTGAGAGAATGGTTACTAACTCTATCATCGTTACTGGTGATGCAGGAACCAACAATCTTCTTTCCTACTACATCAACCCTACCGATACCGCAGCTGAGGGTCCTTACGGCAACAAGCTTTTAAGCAAATTTGAAACTCCGGAATACAAGAAATTTGTTGAGAAGACACGTGAATATTTCTTAGCTGGATACATTGATCCTGCTATGGGTAATGCAAGCCAGGCAAATGATACACGTACCGCAAAACAGCTTACCGGCGAATACTTAATCGGAACACAGAGCTATGCTCTTGGTTACGAAGTTCAGGCAAGCAAAGAGCGTGGATTTGAAGTAGCTATGGTTCCTTGTACACCTCCGTACGTTGATACTACCTCTTCTCAGGGTGCTATGATGGCTATTTCAACAGCTTCTAAAAATCCGGAACGCGCTATGATGTTCCTTAACCTGTTGAACACAGATCCTTACTTAATGACACTTCTTGATTACGGCGTAGAAGGCGTTCATTATAACATGGTTAACGGTGAAGCAGAATTCACACCGAAACGTGATGACTACATGCCTTGGACCAATGGTATGGGTAATGTTACTCTGTTACCTCCTCAGAAGGGTCAGGGAGCTGATTTCTGGGATGGCTTCAAAGCTTACTATGGTTCTGCAGGTGAAATTCCGGTTCTTGGCTTTGCTTTTGATGGCAGTGCAGTTGAGACCGAAATGGGTGCTCTTGCAAACGTAGCAGCTGAATATGCATTGGCTCTGAACACTGGAACCGTTGATCCGGCTGAAAAGCTTCCGGAATATATTCAGAAGTTAAAAGATAACGGTATTGATAAAGTGGTAGCCGAAGCTAATACACAGGTAGACGCTTTCATTGCAGCAAAAAGTAAATAATTCCTAACAAAAACAGGTAAAAATGTAAGAGCTCGGATAATGATCCGAGCTCTTTCTCATGACAATAGAAAGTTCGCGAAGCGTGCTTTGTATCGTTGATTTGTGGACTTCGAATATTTTCTGTGTTTCTACACATCCTAAAGAACAGACACAAATTAACTTAATTGTATTTGGTACTATGCTACACATGTAATTGTTATGGAGGGATGAATCTTGATAGAGGAACTTAAAAATACGAAGGACAATGTTGTCGGTAAAGTGAAGGATACAGCAGGACAGCTACTTAATAACGATCGGCTTGAATTAACAGGAAAGCTGCAGACCTTTAAATCTGAGGTCGGAGAAAAGATTACAGAGACAAAGGAAGAAGCCGCAGAGAAGGTAAATGAAGTAATTGAGTGGACAAAACCGGATCGAAAGGGGAATAACAACACGCCTTCTGTTTGAT
>JAGFXQ010000261.1 GCA_017861355.1 Bacillota bacterium | reverse complement strand
AGCCTAACTGCAAATCTGCCTTTTCCGTTTTATATCACAGTGAAGAGTATCTCATTTTTCAATATATTTGAACGCTTTGAGGTATTGGTCACTTTGATCTGTATTTTATCGGACTATATCTCAATTGCAATTTTTGCTGTTCTGCTTCTTCGATGCTTTGAATGGCTATTCAAACTGGAGAAAAGCGAAATACTCTGCATTCCATTGGCAGTCATTATCTTTTATCTAACCTATTATTTAAGCAGCACCCAGTTTGAATTTAATTATCTTTACCGGGTACTGCTTGTGAATTTGAATCTGATATTTGAGTATGTAATACCATTTATACTGGCTGTTTTATGTTTGTTTATGAGAAAGAAGATCAAGAGCAATATCAAGAAACAATATTAGTAACTATTCAGGCCAGCAGAAATATTTATAAATAGACCGGGAAAGTTTACTTTCCAAGGGCTATTTATAAATATTTCTATTGGATTAATCCATTAAGCTTGAATAGTTACAAACATTAACATAATTATAAGGTGCTTTCCAGCTACAGGAATTGCTATTGTAAGCAATCTTACGATTTTTAAGATTGTTTACAATATCAATTCCTGTGGCAGGGAAGAGTGCGTAGCACTTTTGACACTTTAATCAATTACTAATCATAGATATGAATGTTGAATTCGTCATCCTTATACTGATAGATACTATGATTGATATAGTGTTCTGCTATGGGATCAACAAACTGAAATACCCTGCTATATTCCTTGGTTTCTTGATTTTTAACAGTTTCACAACGGTTTTGATACAAAAACTGAATGATATCATAACAGTCGATCCAAATCTCATTATTGCTTTCTTTCTGCGATTCATCAAAAATCAACTGCATTCCGAAATGCAGATGCGGGGTACGGATGTTATTGGCATTCTCATTGCTGGAGTAACCGGTTCTTCCGAGATAGCCTATAACATCACCGGCCTGAACGATGCTTCCAACTTCAAGAGCTTTCCGATAAGGAAAGTTTTGCCGAAGATGAGCATAATAATAGTACCTTTTTTGATCAAAGCTTCGGATACCGATACGCCAGCCGCCATACTGGTTCCATCCGAGAGCTTCTACATATCCGGATTCTACTGCAACAATTGGTGTACCAACCTGACCCATCATATCATGCCCAAGATGTTTCCTGCGAAAACCATAGCTTCGTGATACTCCGAAGTCATCAAAATGGCTAAAGGGATAATATTTTGCAATCGGAAGGAAGGACTTGAGACCATATCGCTGTTCCCAAACCTTACCGCCCGATTCATCGGTTACCTCAATTTTATATGTTCCTACCATTCCTCCCAGAACTGCTTCATAAGCCTTGTAATAATAGGAATAATACTTCATATCCTCGGTCAGAGAAGCAATACTGGCTTCCTTGCTTTTAAGTTTATCAACCAGATCCTCCATATTTTTTCTTTTATACCTTGAAAAGTCTCCTCCATATTTATTGCCAAGAATTGCGAGAATTTCGATCCAATTAATCTTCACATCTGATTGTTGAGATGCAACATCATATTCATAGGCATCATCCATTGCCTTACTCGATACATCAAAGTTTACCCACTTTATATAATCTTTTCCATTCCCGTCGGAGGTTACATAGATTGCTTCGTTACGATCGTAATTATGAAAGAGATTAAATGAAAATAATGCCAGAAGCAAAATCAACTCTGTCAGAATGATATGTTTTGTTTTGAAAGAACGGACCATTTTTGTTTACTTCCTTGTAATTCGCACTTATCACAGTTTATGTTGTCCGCCGATCATCTATTCCTACTCAAAAATATCCCTTGTCATCTTTCGATTGAATTTCAGATATACATTTATGGTATCTTTACTGGAATCAAAGGTAGCAAGTATGACCTCCTTCATGTCCGGATTTCCTTTTTGTTGAAGTTGTTTTCTTAGCCATGCCTCATTTTTGCCGGTACTTTTCAGATTATCATAGAAGATTTTACCATCAATAATCACATTGGCTAAAGGTGCGGTTTCCGATGGTGATAAGTTAAGATCGGATGGAGTGGCAGGACGGTGGAGTGCTTTCGGCAGTATACTCACGGTACCATTTGTCTCCAGATATACCGACTGTATCTCCTCCAGGTCAAAAAATCCGCTTAAGCGGCAGGAGGCCAGGAATTCATCTACATCGAGTTTTGCTTTTAGCAGATTCTTCTCAAAGATCTGTCCGTTTTGGTAAAGTAGAAGTGCGTGACCTTCGAAAAAGCGGCGAAGTACAATCGATTTACAGGTAACATAAGAAATCAGCATAGCGAAGAAACTGAATACAGCCATCGCCACGAAAGGCTTCATAAAGCTATCAGTCGTCATAACAGCCATCTCACCCGCGATTGAACCGATCGTAATACTGCTGACATAATCGAACATACTAAGTTGTGACATTTCCCGATTTCCCATGATCTTTGTAAATAGAAAAAGAGCAACTAATGTACCCAAAGATGATAATGCAATTTTTAAAAAATCCATCGATATAACCTCCATCGGATAAGTATAGAATATTTTTTGTTCTCAACTTTCTATAGTGATAGGATTGGTTGAAATGAAAGAAAATATGTTAATTTATTTTGCATCGTAAGGGTTCTGCCTGAATGAAAATTTTATAATTAATTAAGATTTATTTGCTTGTAACTATTGGGAAGTAAGGATAAAATAGGGGAATATTATTGATAGGGCAATGATGAAGGCGCAAGCTTCATCCGCTTGATTATTTGGAGGAAATAAAAGTATGACTGATTTTATTAAAATGGAGAAGGTCCGCAAATCTTATCAGATGGGCGAAGTACAGATCCATGCTTTGGATGGAATAGACTTTACAATCGCAAAGGGTGAGTTTGTTATTATTGTCGGACCGAGCGGAGCCGGCAAAACGACTGTTCTTAATATCTTAGGAGGAATGGATACGGTATCCGAGGGTGCAGTATTTGTGGCCGGTAATGATATCGCCGATTATAAAGAAAAGCAATTAACAAAGTATCGAAGAGATGAGATAGGCTTTGTATTCCAATTCTATAACCTGGTTCAGAATCTGACAGCAAAGGAGAATGTCGAATTAGCTTCCCAAATATGCAAAGACCCTCTGGATGCAGAGGTGATTCTGAATGAGGTGGGATTAGAGGAACGAATCAATAACTTTCCTGCTCAGTTATCCGGTGGAGAGCAACAACGAGTAGCAATCGCGAGAGCATTAGCAAAAAACCCGAAGCTGCTTCTATGCGATGAACCAACCGGTGCTCTTGACTATATGACGGGTAAGTCTATCTTGAAATTACTACAGGATACCTGTAAGGAGCGAAATATGACAGTTGTAGTAATCACTCATAATTCCGCTTTAACTCCCATGGCTGACCGTGTAATCAAGATAAAAAACGGCAAAGTAACCCAGGTAACCCAGAATGATAATCCGGTATCGGTTGATACGATAGAATGGTAGGTCAAAATGAAGAGAAAAGCATTACGTAAGGACTTTACTATGGAAATCAAGTCCAGCTTAAACCGGTTTCTCTCCATATTTATGATCGTAGCACTGGGAGTTGCATTCTTTGCAGGACTGCGTGCAACCGATCCGGACATGAGACTAACCGCGGATCATTACTATGATCTAAGTGATCTTATGGATATTCGTGTGATAGGCACTCTGGGTTTAACCAAGGACGATGTTACAGCGATTGGAGATATCAACGGGGTTAAGTCGGTGGAACCTTTTTATTCTACACATGTAGTGTGCAATGCTAACGGGAATGAATTGGTACTGGAGGTGATGTCTGCAACCAAGAAGATCAACAAGATCACGGTTACCGAAGGAAGGATGCCACAAAGTGCCGATGAGGTTCTGGTAGATGACTTCTTTCTCCGGAATTCCGGTTATCAGCTAGGAGATAAGATTAAGGTAGATTCCGGTACGGAGGAGAATATCACAGATATATTGACTGAGAAGGAATTTACGATTGTAGGAGTTGGATCGACTGCTTATTATCTGTCTTTTCAAAGAGGCAGTTCAAGCATCGGTAACGGAGATGTGGATAGCTTTGTCGTAGTTCTTCCTGAGGTATTTAAACAAGAAGCGTATTCTGCCATCTATGTGTCGGTAGTCGGTGCTAAAGAGATGACTGCATATACGGATGAATATGATGCTGAGGTTGAAGAAGTACGTAGTAAGATTGAAGCAATTGCAGATGCCAGATGTCAGACCAGATATGATGAACTTTATAATCCTGCTTATGCTGACATTCAAGACGCGAAAGACAAATTAGAGGAATCAAAAAATAAAATCATAGATTCCAAAGAAGAGATTGCAACTTCAAAAATCAAGCTATCAGATTCGGAAGCAGAGATTATAAAATCCAAAGAAGATCTTGTCGAATACAAAACGAAGCTGAAGGATTCCAGAGCCGAGCTTGAGGATTCAAAATTAAAAATCGAGAAGTCGATCTCAGAACTGAATAGTAAGAGAGCGCAACTTGAGATGGCTCAGAAGGCGGCGAAGAAGGAATACGATGAGAACCTTGAAAAGCTTGCATATTCCGGAATGACAGAGCCCCAGCTCAGTGCTGCTAAGACACAGCTGGAACAAGGTTATCAGGGAGCTCTTCTTGAATTTGCCAAGGCAGACAAACAAATCGCTGCAGGAGACAAGGAGATAGGAGCGGCGCAGGCAAGGATCAAAACAGGAGAGAAAGAGCTTGCTCACGGTGAAGTGAAGATCACGGAGGGAGAAGCAAAGATTGCGGACGGAGAGAAAGAGATAATAGACGGACGTAAAAAACTTGTAGATGCCGAGAAAAAGATCGCTGACGGTGAGAAAGAAATTGCTGATGGACAGATTAAAATCACGGATGCAGAGAACGAGCTGGCTAAACTTGAGCTTCCGTCCTGGTATGTTCTTGATCGCGGAAGTATCGAGGCATATGTTGAATTTGAGCAGAATGCAGATCGTATCGGAGCCATTGGTGAGGTATTTCCGGCAATCTTCTTCCTTGTAGCCGCGTTAATCAGCTTAACTACCATGACAAGAATGGTTGAGGAGGAGCGAATCGAGATCGGTACTCTGAAGGCATTGGGATACTCAAAGCTTGCGATTGCTCGAAAATATATCTTATATGCATTTTTGGCTACACTCGGTGGAAGCATATTTGGTGCCGCGGTTGGTTTAAAAGTGCTGCCGACCGTAATAATCACGGCATATAAGATTCTATATCGCAATATTCCGGAGGTAATTACTCCATTTAACACGTATTATGCAGCGTTAGCGACTGTGTTAGCCTTATTGTGC